>JAGACN010000012.1 GCA_017614095.1 Clostridia bacterium
TACCTTAGTTTGTTTCTTCTTCGTATTCTTGAATTAAAGTGTTTCAAAGGTGAGATAAGTTCATTTGAACTGATCGAATTTATTCGTGATTTCCGCATTGCGGAACTTGAAAACGGAACTTACTTGAACCTTTCCAGAAACCAGTCGGTGAATGGTAGGATCAAAAAGCTCACCGGTAACACAACGCTCGATGCCCTGTACTTCGACAAAAAAGAAATTGACAATCTCTTCGATTCAACGATGTTATTGGAGTCCTGAGTACTAGGGTTTGAGTAAAACGTCGGAAGTCAGGTACTATATCATATATTTATTTGCCTGTCAACCTTTTTTGGCTATTTTTTTTTTACCATTTTGGTTCAATATCGGGAGAGGCGGCTCAAAAACCTTAATATAAGAACTTGTTTATTGTTTGCCGGCTGTGATTGCTCAGCTCCCAGTTCACGGTGCAGCAGCGTATTGAGCGGCAATCGTTTCCCAGTAGACGTAGCCGAACATCTGAAGGACCGGCCCTTCCAGCATGGACAGCTTCGCGATCAGATGGACGCTGTTCCGGACCAGCGTCAGCGGATCCGGTTCGCCGTATTCGGACGGATCCCAGTCGTCGCTCAGCACCAGTTCGATCAGCGTCGCACGGTCCTCCTCCGGCAGGACGGCCGAATAGAGGCTGACGAAATAGGCGTCCTTCTCGGCGACGGGAAGGATGTATTTCATGACGTCCTTCTGTTCCGAATAATGGTCGTAATCGCCCGAATAGCCGAACCCTTCCGGGTTGAACGTCTTCCAGACATCCCCGTCGATCGCGTTCCGGTCTCTGGCCGAGATCCGGCATTCGACCGCGTGCCACAGTTCGTGGTGGACCAGCGGCTCGGAAAAGAAATCCACGTCGAGGGCGATGCTGTACCAGCCGTCGGCATACTGCGTGACACCGGCCGGCACGAATTCTCCGTAAAGATTGCGCAGATCGTTCACCAGAACAAAGCGCATCCCGCCCGCGTCCCGGTAGTTGCGGAACTTTTCGAAGAACCCTTCCGGATAGCGGCCCAGCACTCTCTCCAGCCCGTACAGCGCCTGCGTGAGCTTCTTGCGCTGGCTTCTGTTCGTCTCGTCCGTCGCCACCAGTTCGTACGAGAAGACGTTGTCCGCTTTCACGCTTTCGTTCCCGACCAGTACCCGGACGGAAAACGTTTCTTCGATGCGGTCGGCGAGAGCCCTCTGTTCCGCTAGTTCCGCCGGCAGGTCCGGTTCTTCCCTGTGATCAAAGCCGGGATCCGGTTCCAGGTCTTCCGTATAGGCAACGAGTTCCGGAACCGTCCGGTACAGTTTGAATGTTCCGTTTTCGTCCTTGGTCAGGCACAGAAGCGCTTTTCCGCCGTCGGTAAAGCAGGTCGTAAAGATCTCCTCGTTTCCGTCTCCCACAGTCCATGCGGCCGTCTTGCCGGCATGGAGGTCCACCAGGCTGTAGGCGGGCGAGGAGGTGATGTCGAAGGCGAAGGTGGACCAGACGGCGTAGCCCGCCTGTCCGATGTCCGACAGAAAGCCGTCGTTCGCCAGCCGGTAGGCTTTGCCCGCCTTCGACCGCCCGTCCGCCGTCCCGATGAGCCGGACGGACGTTTCAACGGTCTCCGGCCCGTCCGACCGGACGACGATGGAACTCAGCCAGACGTCTTCCGTATCATAGCACAGTACGGCGGAGCCGTCCACGGTATACAGGATGCGTCCGTCGGAGACGGAATAGGCCGTCAGTTCGCCCAGGTCGTTGACGTCCTCGTCCAGGTTCCCGTCGTACAGGAAGGCGGTGCCGGTCTCCGATTCAAAGCCCTGCAGCGTCAGGACGCCGGGCAGCTCCGCCAGTTCCTCGCGCCTGCCGTCCAGTCCGATCCGGAGCAGTTTTTCCTCGTCCATGCAATAGACCGCCTGCGAGGCCGGGTCGAAAAAGGGGGAGAACGCGTCGGTCAGCGGCACGGCGTGCAGCAACACGGCCGTGCTGTCGTAGATGCGCACTTCGCGGTCCTGATAGCTCAGTCCGACCAGTTCCCCGTTTTTGCCGACGCCCAGCAGATCGTCCAAAACGAGGTTTTCCGTTTCGGACAGGACCGTATTCCCTGCCAGGTCGATCAGATAGAAATGTGTTTCGGACGCCCAGTCCGTCTCGCCGACTTCGTAGACGAGCGTGGTCTTGATCAGCGCGCGGCCGTTTCCCGCGTCCGTGATCCGCGCGGTGGCCCCTTCCGCCGAAAAGCAGTCCAGCCGAACGACGGGCTCAGCCGGAAGCGGTATGCCGGACTGTCCGGATTCGCCGGAGGATTCCTGCGGGGAGGATTGCTCATCCTGCGGTAGGACGGATCCGTCCGACCGTTCGGGTAGCGGCGTTTCGGTCCCGTAGCATGCGGAAAGCAGGACGAAGCCCGCAAGAAGCAGACAGGAGATCATGCGTTTTGTCATATCTGATATACCCTTCTTTCAGAGGGAGATGCGGCCATCCGGCCGGGCGAAAGAATGCCGCGGACCCGTCATTGAGATCCGCGGCGAAAAAACGAAAGATGGATCGCTTTCGGCTATTTGATCAGCCGGAAGGTCGCAAAGAGCGGTGCAAGCGTATTGGAGACGGTGGACATCATCTTGATGAAGATATCCAAAGCAACGCCGACAACGTCTTTACGGGTATCGCCGATGGTGTCGCCCGTGACGGCCGCCTTATGCGCCGCAGAGCCTTTGCCGTGGCCTTTCAGCAGGCCGCTCTCGATGTATTTCTTCGCGTTGTCGAACGCACCGCCCGAGTTGCCCATGAAAATGGCGCGCGGGATGGCGACGATGACGGCTCCGACCAGAACGCCGCCGACGAATTCCCAGCCGAAGATGAAGCCGCCGATGACCGGGATCACCATAGCGAGGATGGACGGGAAGAGCATTTTGCGGAGGGCTTCCTTCGCGGCCATGCGGATGCACTTGTTGTAGTCCGGATGGACCTTGCCTTCCAGCACGCCGGGAACGGACAGCTGACGGTCGCCTTCATCCGCCATGAGACGGGCGGAGTCGATCGTGTTGTCGGTCAGGATCGCGGAGAAGAATTCGATCAGAGCGCCGCCGATGATGCCGCCGGCGACGACGACGAAGGACGCGAAGTTCAGGACCGGTTCGCCCGCCGGGTGGACCGTATTGACGAACGCGACGATCAGGGAAACGGTCGCGAACGCGGCGGAGCCGATGGCGA
>JAGACN010000113.1 GCA_017614095.1 Clostridia bacterium
ATATGGAAAGAAACTATGACGTCGTCATCATCGGAGCCGGACCCGGCGGCATCTATTCTGCCTACGAACTGGTCCGGAAAGCGCCGCATCTCCGGATCGCCGTTCTCGAGGAAGGCAATCCGCTTGAGCAGCGCAAATGCCCGATCGACGGAGAGAAGGTCAAAAGCTGCGCCCATTGTCCCACCTGTCACATCATGCACGGGTTCGGCGGCGCCGGCGCCTTCTCGGACGGCAAATACAACATCACGAACGCGTTCGGCGGGACGCTGCACGAGTTCATCGGCAAGCAGAAGGCGCTGAACCTGATGGCGTACGTGGACGAGATCAACATGTCTCACGGAGGCGAGGGGACGAAACTGTATTCCACCGCCGACAGCCGTCTGCAGAAGCTGTGTCTGCAGAACAAACTGCATCTGCTGGACGCTTCCGTCCGTCATCTCGGGACCGACCGCAACTACGTCGTTCTGAAGAATCTGTACGACGAGCTCTCGCCGAAAGCGGATTTCTATTTCCGCACGCCGGTCGAGTCCATCCGGAAGGAAGAAGAAGGTTTCGCCGTCCTGACGGCCGGAAATGAACCGGAAGGGGACGTGTTCCGCTGTGAAAAATGCATCGTTTCGGTCGGACGGAGCGGCAGCAAGTGGATGGAAAAGGTCTGCGCCGATCTCGGCATCCGGACGAAGAGCAACCGGGTGGACATCGGCGTCCGCGTCGAACTGCCCTATGCGATCTTTTCCCATCTGACGGACGAACTGTACGAAAGCAAGATTGTCTACCGGACGGAGAAATACGAAGACAACGTGCGCACCTTCTGCATGAATCCGCACGGCGTGGTCGTGACCGAGAACACGAACGGCATCGTGACGGTCAACGGGCACAGCTACGAGGATCCCGCACTGCATACGGACAACACCAATTTCGCTCTGCTGGTGTCCAAGCACTTTACGGAGCCGTTCAACGACAGCACCGCCTACGCCGAGAACATCGCGAAACTGTCCAATATGCTCGGCGGGGGCGTCATCGTGCAGCGCTTCGGCGATCTGATCAACGGCAAGCGGAGTACGCCCAGCCGGATCGAGGAATGCTTTATGACGCCCACGCTGGCCGCAACGCCCGGCGACCTGTCGCTGGTCATTCCGAAGCGGATCCTGGACGGCATCATCGAGATGATCTACGCGCTGGACAAGATCGCGCCCGGCACGGCCAGCGAGGAGACGCTGCTCTACGGCGTCGAAGTGAAATTCTACAACATGCAGGTGGAGATCGATAACCGTCTGGAAACCTGCCATAAAGGTCTGTACGTCATCGGAGACTGCAGCGGGGTCACTCATTCGCTGTCCCATGCGTCCGCAAGTGGCGTCTATGTGGCCCGCGAGATCGCGGAAGAGACGGGAGCGGTATCGTGACGCGGCCGCGGATCTATTTCGCCGGCTCCATCCGGGGCGGACGGGAGGACGCGGCACTCTACGCCGAACTGATCCGGTTTCTGTCGGAAAAAGGCGACGTGCTGACCGAGCACGTGGGCTCGCCGCGCGTCGGCGAACTGGAAAAGGATCAGACCGACGCGGACATCTATGAGCAGGACGTGGCGTTCATCCGCGCATGCGATCTGCTGATCGCGGAATGCACCCGGCCGTCTTTAGGGGTCGGATACGAACTGGCTTACGCGGAAGCGCACGGAAAGCCGTGCTATGTGCTGTTCCGGGGTCCGGAAGGGTCGCTTTCCGCCATGCTGGCCGGGAATCCGGCATTCCGGATCTTCTGCTATGCGGATCTGTCGGAAGCACAGCGGATCCTGGACGGCATCCTGTCCGGTTTCGGTTCCTGATCCGTCCGTTTTCCCAAACCAACGAAAAAAGCGCATCCGGTCCGGATGCGCCGATCGGGAAAAAGCGGGGAAGGGCTCAGAAACACTTGCCGGTCCGGGACTGGCTGCAGGCCGTCTGTTTGCCGCACCGGTAGCACAGTTCGTTTGCGGAGGCGCCCGTATCGAAGAAATTGCGCAGATTCGCGCAGGTCGTTTCGGCAATGTTCTTCAGAGCTTCTTCCGTCAGGAAAGCCTGATGGGAGGTGACGATCACGTTCGGCATGGAGATGAGCCGGGCGAGCGTGTCGTCGGACATGATGTGCCCGGAATAATCGTTGAAGAAGAGGCTGGATTCCTCTTCGTACACGTCCAGGCAGGCCGTGCCGATCTTCCGGTCCTTGATGGCGTCCAGCAGGTCGTCCGAATCGATCAGACCGCCGCGCGACGTATTGACGACGGCGACGCCTTTTTTCATGAGCGCGATGGTCTCCTCCCGGATGAGATGGTGCGTCTCTTCCGTCAGCGGACAGTGCAGGGAGATGACGTCGCTCTCGCGGAACAGTTCCTCCAGGGAAACGTAGGGAAAATCCGCGTCCGGCGCCGGGTAGGGGTCGTAGGCCAGCACCCGCATGCCGAAACCCTTGCAGATATCGATAAAGCAGCGGCCGATCCGGCCGGTCCCGACGACGCCGACCGTTTTGCCGTAGAGATCGAATCCGGTCAGTCCCTGCAGGCTGAAATTGAAGTCCCGCGTGCGGATGTACGCTTTGTGGATGCGGCGGAT
>JAGACN010000114.1 GCA_017614095.1 Clostridia bacterium
CGCGCCCAGAACGTTCAGTAAGTTTACCAGGTCATCGGTGTCCGTGCGGTAGGGAAGCAGCTCCGCGGAATTCAGCAGCGTACGGATCTGATCCGCATCATCAATAATCACGGTAAACGACCGATAGGATTCATCCAGGATCAGTTCCTCGTAATAGGAAATGTATCCGTCTGCTGCAACGATCAGTTCGGTCTCGGCGTCCATACAAAGTATTTCGGCGGATCCTGTGGCATCCGTCAGAACGGCTTCCCCTCCGACCAATACTTCAGCACCGCGGATCGGGTAGCCAGCACCGTCCAGAACGGTCACGGAAATCAAATAGGTTCCCTCAAGAACTTCCAGCGGGCGCTTGACGTCGTCGGAGTCGGACGATTCCTGCGCGTCGGCATCCTGTTCGCCGTTGCGCGTGTAGGAATAATGATTGGTCTCCGTCACGCCCTCCGGCCAAACGATGTCGCCGGCCAGTTCCGCGTTGTGGCTTTCCTCTTCCAATCGGGCGACGTTGGAAACTTCGTCGGGATCGGCAGCAGTATCTTCCGCGGATGCGGACTCCTGCGCTTCAGGCATATATGAAATTGTCGAATTGTCCTGCTGTTCCGCCGTGCCGGGTTCCGCGTCAGGTGCACGGTTTGCCGCTACGATCGCCAGCACGGACAGCACCAAAGCGATCACGGCAACGGAGAGGACGGTTTTCTTCGTCAAATGCATGCAGAATAAGTTCCTTTTTGAATTTGAAAGAAGGGCTCAAAGGCGCAGAGCGCGATTTTCTTTCAGAAGAATTATAGCCGACCGGGACCGGTTTGTCAATCCTTTTTTGAGATTTTTGTTATTTTTGCCCTTCCGTAGCCCCCTGTTCGGGCCGTTTTAGGCCTCTTCTTTGTGCACAAACGATAAACATATGTTCTTTTTCGGGTAGAAAAAACCTGCGGAAGCGGATCCGCAGGATGAGCCTTGCAAGTCTATTCGGCCGGTTACAGCCCGGTTTCTTCATCTGCAGGCGCCGGCTTGACGCGCTCAGGACGGCGGGCAAAAAGGACGGTCAGAGCGACGGCCGCAAGAAGCAGGATCCCGCCCGCGACAGTCAGGACGATCAGCGGTTTCGATAGATAATCGACCGCAAACAGACGGACCGGTTCCGGAGAAAGACCCAAAGACCCGATCGCTCCGGTCAGCAGGAGGATGAGCGGGAGCGTGAACAGCATCGCGCCCGCTCCGCCGGCGGCGCAGAAAACCATCAGGCGCATCCGGATGCGGAGCAGATAGACGATCAGACCGGCTGCGGCAACAAGAGAGACGATCGCGGCGATCCGTACATACGGAGTGATCTTCTGCGCGTATCCGGCCAGATAGGCGAACGCCGTCGGCGAACCGGTCCGGATATACTGGTTCACGCAGAGCACGGTCAGGGAATCGACAGCCTCTTCGGAAGCGGTGATCCCTTCGGATTCGGCATATGCCCAAAACATCTCTCGGAGTTCTGCCGCCAGAGCGGACGTGTCCGGCGAGAAGGACTCGCCCGCGTAGTTCGCGCGGACGGACCCGTTTAAGATCGAGTCCAGGACCGTCACGTCCGTCTTACCGGTGAAGAAATGGTCCGGCAGTCCGGAGGGGATGGCCAGTTCATTGAGTTCCTCTTCCAGATACGGAACGATGGCTTCCGGATAGTTCACGTTTTTCAAAGACGTGTGCATATGGCTTTCCGAGGCGGTCCACAGCAGCGTGAAGCACAGAACGGATACCGTGAGGCAGACCGCGGCGACGAAGCCCAGAACGGATCCGGCGACCGTTCGGACGATGCGGCCTTTACGGGCGGGTTGTTTGCGTTCGTTTCCCATAATCGCACCTCACTCGTCCAGCAGGATCCGCGGTCCGGAGACGTATTCCCCGTACACGAAATACCGCTTGTTCGTCAATCCGAGTTCGTTGAACGGATAGCAGGTGTAGAGGATGATGTTCTCGGCCGTCGCGGTCAGGTCGTAGGCGGTATCGTCCGTCGCCAGCTTGACCTCGCAGGCGGTGATCCGGTAGACGTATTCGCCGTACAGCGTGGTGACGCGGATCATCGCGCCGACTTCGGCGTCCTTCAACGCGTGAAAATCCCGGTTGTTGTGTCCGGAGATCAGGCAGGTGGATCCCATGCCCGGATAGGAGCTGCCGGCATACATGCCGACTCCCTTTTTCAATTGCGCTTTTCCGTCGCCGAAATAGAGGCTGGCGCCCTGGATGGACGTGCCGTCCACCGAAATCTCGGCGAATTTGTCGCCGTAATACGGGAAATTGATCAGCGCGGAACTGATGGTATCCCCGGAGACGGACGACTCGTCCGACTCGATCAAACTGATGACGTCCGGATCTTTGCTGCTTTCATCGACGGACGACTGTTCCTGTATCCGGCTCATTTCGCGTTCCCAAAAATCCATCGATTCCTCATTTCCGTCGGAAACGTCCGTTTCCGTAGCGGAACTGCTCCGGAAAAGTTTCCATGCGGAAACGACCGGCGACAGCAGAGAGGAGCCGCAGGCGAAGAGGAGCAGATAGCCGAGCAGCGCGAAAACGACCGACACGGCCAGGAGGATGAGCAGTTTTTTACCAAAACGTGAATCCATAGTGCTTCCTTTTCAAAAAGATTCGCTTCGGAATATTATACCATATAAAAACGGTTTGTAAAGCAGATTTTCAACAAATTCTTTCCGGCGAATCGCTTACGGATCGAACGGCCGTCGTTTTCCGCTTTGTCCGGCATCCGAATTGACATCCGCGCCGGCACGTGGTATACTGCCGGAGAAAAGAAAAACTGAGAGGATGACCGTCATGAGACCGGCGCACGGGGAACAATCCGCCCTCCGAAGCAGGAGGCGTTTTCTGCTCGTCTGCGTTTCGCTCGCGGTCCTTTTCTGCGCTTTGTATTTCCCGTTCCGGTTCGGCGGCTGGACCGAAGTGGAAAACGGCTGGACCGGTGACGGCGCGGCATCCTCCGGCCTGTCCCTGCGCGGCGTGCCCGCCGCCTGCGAAGCACCCTGCGACCGGCCCGGGACCGTGGTGCCGTTCACATACACGGCCTCCCTGAAAGACCGTCCGGACGTCAAGGAAGAGCGCACGCTCTACGTCTATCTCCCCTACGGATACGAGACCCGGGAGGACGGATCGACCTACGACGTCCTCTACCTCCTGCACGGTTCCAAAGACAGTGCGTCCTCCTGGCTGGTGGACCGTCCCGTTCACCGGAACATCGTCGACAATCTGATCGCGCGCGGCGAGATCCGCCCGCTGATCATCGTCACGCCGGACCTGTTCGAGCCGGATTCCTTCGGCCTCGACGGGGACGAGGAACTGGACCAGTTCGCCTTCGAACTGCGCGAGCAGATCATACCCGCCGTGGAAAACGCCTTTGCCTGCGCGACCCGGACGGAGGAAGCGCGCAGCCACCGGCTGCTGGCCGGCGTTTCGCGCGGCGCATTGGCGGTCTTCCGGGCCGGACTCACGGACGGGCTGGATCTTTTCAGCCGGTTCGGCGTCTTCTCCGGTATGCTGACCGACCCCGCCGCCGTCGCGGAAGGGATGGAAAGGCCGGAATTCCGGTCGTATGCCATCGACGGCCTCTACGCCTTCAACGGCTTTTTCGACTATACCTTCTACGAGCACGGGTTCCGCCTGACGATGCTGGACGGGATGAGCGACCGGATCACGAAAGGCGAAAACTACGAGTTTTTCTTAATTGAAAAAGGAGAGCACACCTGGCCCAGCTGGGAGGTCGCTCTCTACGATTTCCTTCTTCTCGCCTGTCCGGCGGCTGCGGAATAGGATCCGTCAGGTTTCCTTGAAATAGTCCGCACGGCCGGATTCCGTCCATTCGCGCGCGAACGCTTCGGGGTTCCGCGCGGCGTAATCCTGGTGCTCCTCTTCCGCCGGTGCGAAAAAGCGGAAGGGCTCGACGGCGATCTGCGCCGTCTTCGGACAGCCGTCCGTTCTCTCCGCGTCCTGTTCCAGGGCGCGGATCTTTTTGTTTGCGATCTCCCTTTCCTCTTCCCCGTCCACGTAGACGGCCAGGGTATAGGAACGGCCGCGGTCGATGAACTGGCCGCCCCCGTCGAACGGGTCGACCGACAGCAGGAACGCGTCGACCAGCCGTTCGTAAGAGACTGTTTCCGGATCGTAGGTCACCAGCACGCACTCCCGGTGGCCGGTCTTCTGCGCCTTGACGTCCGCGTAGGAGGGGGCGTCCTCGCTGCCGCCCGAATAGCCGCAGACGACTCCGGATACGCCCGGAAGCGCGGAAAAAGCCGGCGCGATGCACCAGAAACATCCGCCGGCAAAGCAGGCTTTCCGTTCCGCTCCCATCTCAGAGGCAGCGGATGGCTTCCGTCGCGCGCCGGTATTCGTCTCCGACCTGTTCCAGCAGCGCGTCCGGATACGGGACGGGCTCTTTCCCGCCGCGCACGGTCTCGCACAGTTCCCCGGCCGCGTTGCCGAGCGCGTCCATGCCGAGATTCAAGGCGACGCCCTTCAGATTGTGCGAATACAGAAACGCGTTGTCGTAGTCTTTGTTTTCGAACGCCTCGACCATCTTCGGATAGTCCTCTGCGTCCAGAAACTTCACCAGAAAGCGGCGTGCGATGGTGTCGTTCATCAGCCGGCGCATGCTTTCCTCGTAATTGCCGCCGACGGCTTCGTAAAATTCCTGCAATGTCATTTCTTTTCCTCCCCAATCATTCCGCAGCCGGTCCGTCTTCGCCTTCTCCGGCAGATTCCTTTGTCTGTTCCATCAGTTCTTCGAATTTCCCGCGGCAGCGCCGGAAGGCGTCCATCACCTTCGGATTGAAGGCGCCGCATTCGCCGCCCTGGATCATCTCGTAAGCGCGTTCGCTCGTAAAGGCCTTTTTGTAGACGCGGTCGGTCGTCAGGGCATCGTAGCAGTCCGCGACGGAAACGATCTGCGCGGCGATCGGGATCTCGTCTCCGACCAGTCCGCACGGATAGCCGCGGCCGTCCCATTTTTCATGATGGAACAGGCAGATCTGCCGGCAGAGGTCCAGATATTCCCGGTCCCACAGATCCGGACAGCTGTCCAGGATCTCAACGCCGAATTTGCTGTGCTGCTTGATGATCTCGAATTCCTCCGGCGTCAGCCGGCCGGGCTTCAGCAGGACCGCGTCCGAGATCTTGATCTTTCCGATGTCGTGCATCGCGCTGGCGTGGTAGATGGAATCCACCATATGGTCGGTGATGCCGTATTCCGGATAATGGTCGCGGATGTCCTCCGCCAGGATGCGGGAGTAGCCTTTGACGCGCTTGATGTGCGTGCCGCTTTCCATGCTCCGCGCTTCGACCACGTTGGCCAGCAGCTCGATGATCCGTTCGTTCATCTCCTCCAGCCGCCGGTTGTTCCTCTTCAGTTCCTCCGCCTGCTCGCGTAAGATGGCCGTCTGTTCGGCCACTTTTTCCTCGAGGCGGTCCTTGTACGTGGACAGTGAAACGGCGTTCTTCACGCGCTTGAGCACCAGATCGGGCGAGAAGGGCTTTTTGACGAAATCGGTCACGCCCATCGTGAGGCATTTCTCCTCCGCGGCGAAATCCGTCTCTCCGCTGATGATGAGGACCGGGAACTGATGGATGCGCCCGGTGCGGGTCAGTTCCTCGAGCACCTGGTATCCGTCCATGGCCGGCATCATCAGGTCCAGCAGCAGAACGGCCACGCGGTCGGCGTTCTGTCCGATGGCGTCCAGCGCCTCCCGGCCGTTTTCGGCCTGAAGGATGGTGAATTCGCCCGCCAGCATCTCCGACAGTATTTCGCGGTTCAGTTCGACGTCATCCACGATGACAGCGATGTTTCGAATGGACATTGTCTTTTCCTCACAATCGGATGAGATTGAAAAAGCGCAAGATCAGAACCATTTCTTCTTCTTTGCGATGAACACGAGCAGCCCGACCAGTCCGAAGGCAAGAAGAATGACGTACAGATAACCCCATTTCCAGGTGAATTCCGGCATGGACTGGAAATTCATCCCGTACCATCCGACCAGGATCGTCAGCGGGAAGAAGATGGTCGTAAGCACGGTCAGATAGTTCATGTTCCGGTTCGCCTTGAGATCCAGGTGCGCGAAATACGCGTCCGTGATGTGCTCCAGATCCCCCGCCATCGAGTCCACGTCCGCCTTCAGCCGGGTGATCCGGCTGATCAGGTTGGAGATGTGCATCAGCGGCTCCGTGGCGAACATGTCGTTCTCGTTCGTTTCCAGTTCTTCCAGCACGTCCAGGTACTGCTCGTACAGATTGTGCATCCGGCTGATCTTCTTTTTCTTTTCGAGCATCGTCCGGTTCATGTCCGAAGGGATGTCCCCTTCCAGCACGTCTTCCTCCAATGCGTTCACTTCCGAACGCAGAGACTCGATGATCCCGATGTCCGCGGACATCAGCTCGTTGAAGAAGGACAGCACCAGCCGCTCCAGATTCATGGACTGCGGCGAGAACCGGCGGATCGCCTTTTCGAAGACGGCGCGCGAGGAATCGTCCTGATCGGACACGTTGACCACCAGGAACAGATTGCCGCGCAGAAAGACCGCCAGCGAATCGTCCTCGAACGGGTCCGCCCGGTCGAACACCTTCAGTTCGAAAAAGGTGTAGTCCGGATAGATCTCCGCGCCGGTGCGGAACGCGCCGGCCGCTTCCCGACAGGCCGCGACGGCGGCCTCGCCGAATCCGAACAGCTCCCGGTTCTCCGACAGCTCTTCCGCCGTCATATAGTCCGCGTGCAGGCACGTGCTGTTCCGGTCGTAGTCCGTCACCGGTATTTCGTCGTATCCGTTTCCGTATCGAATCATGTCGGTCACTCCCCGTGGGACACGGACCTGTTCGGCCCGCATTCTTTTCCGTTTACATTATACAATTTCTTTCGGCCGTCTGCAAGAGTCTGGCGGCAAAAAGAGGAAAACGAGCCCTATTTTTCCTTCCGGTTGGGCAGGAGCAGCAGCATGGACGTCTTCTTCCGGTAGTCCTCGTAATCTTCCCGGCGGGCCAGATTGTGCTTTTCCATCATCGGAATGGAAACGGTCAGGAAGAGCGCGAGAATGGACAGAAAGCCGAGTCCGCGGTACCAGTCGGCCGGGCAGCAGGCGGCGAAATACAGGTACAGCCCCGTCCAGAAGGTCATTTCGCCCAGATAGTTCGGATGGCGGGAATATGTCCACACCGAAAGATCACAGGTCCGTTTTTCGCCCGCGTGTTCCGCCAGGAAGCGGTGGATGGCCCGGTCGGATACGTACTCCAAACCGACCGCGGCCAGCATGACGGCCGCTCCGGCCAGGGACAGCG
>JAGACN010000115.1 GCA_017614095.1 Clostridia bacterium
ACGGTCATGAGCAAGCGCTTCCTGCGCAGCCTGGTCGAGAACGGCACCGTGGACGGATGGGACGATCCCCGCATGCCCACGCTGTGCGGCCTGCGCCGGAGAGGATATACGGCGGAATCCATTCTGGATTTCTGCAACCGCATCGGCGTCGCAAAGTCCGACAGTCTGGTGGACATCGCCCTGCTGGAGCACTGCATCCGCGAGGAACTGAACCGCACGGCGGAGCGCCGCGTCGCGGTCCTCCATCCCGTCCGCGTCATCGTCGAGAACATCCCGGAAGGCAAAACGGAGACCTTCGCTCTTCCAAACAATCCGCAGGACGAGAACGCCGGGACCCGCGAAGTGGCGTTCACGCGCGAACTGTTCATCGACCGCGAGGACGTCTCGCTGGATCCGCCTCCGAAGTTCTTCCGCCTGAAGCCGGACGGGGAAGTCCGCCTGATGGGCGCGTATATCGTAAAATGGAAGGACTGCGAAACGGACGCGGACGGCAACATCGTCTCCGTCACGGTGACCGCGGATCTGGAAAGCGGCTGCGGCAACCCGGTCGACGGGCGCAAGGTGAAAGGCACCATCCACTGGGTTTCCGCCTCCGAGTCCGTCGAACAGGACGTCGTGCTGTACCGGCACCTGTTCACCATCGAGAACACCGGCGCCATTCCGGAGGGCAAGACGTTCGACGACTACGTCAATCCGGAATCCATGGAAGTTTTGCACGGCTGCCGTCTGGAAAAGGCGCTGGCCGACGCGAAACCCGGCGAACGCTTCCAGTTCGTCCGCACCGGGTATTTCACGAAAGACACCAAGCGGGACGCGTTCTTGCGCATCGTGGAACTGAAAGACAGCAAACCGTTCTGAAACTTTTTTCCGGAAAAACGTAAAGATTTCCCGGCCTTGATTCGTATTCATGGATGAGACCCCCGAAAAGGGCACCGACCGATCCCGGTCGACCGGCTCATCCGGAAGGGAGGAAACGCGCATGTCCGTCGCGACACAAATGAACATCGAAGACGTCTACGAGACCTATTCGCGGGACGTCTGGCGCGTCTGCGTCCTCTATTTCGGCAGCTGCAAAGCGGACGCGGAAGACGCGATGCAGGAGACCTTCCTGCATTACCTCCGCACCGTCCGGAAGCCGGAACCCGGCGAACACACCAAAGCGTGGCTGATCGTCGCCGCGGGCAACGTCTGCAAGGACATGCTGCGCAAGCGCGAGCGGCGCAACGTCCCGCTGGACGGCCTGGCCGAAGTAGGCGTCCGAGATCCCGAACAGTCCGGGCTGCTTCAGGAAGTGATGAAGTTGCCCGAAAAGTGGAAGACGGCCATCTACCTTCATTACTACGAAGGGATGCCGGCGAAGGAGATCGCGGAAGCGATGGACGTATCCGAATCCACGGTCGGTGTTTTTCTGCACAAGGGGAGAAAACGGCTGAAGTCTTTGCTGGAAGGAGAAAACGCATGAACGAACCAAACGACAACAAACTGAAAGAGGAACTGGACCGGATCGAACTGCCGGATGACAGCAAACAGACGGTCCTGGACAGAATACGCGCCGCAGGCGAAGAAGCGGCTCCGGAGCCGGTGCTCCGGAAAAAATTCCCGGTCCGCAGGGTCATCCTGATCGCCGCGGCCGTCACGGTCCTGGCCGCGTTGGCGGTGGGACTGTTCATCTGGATGCGTCCGTCTGATCCGCCGGAGCATTACGGCGACCCGCTCGAGTCCGACCCGGTCGTCGTCGTTCCGACGAGCAGCGGAGAGGACTGGGTCAAGGATCTGTTCGAAGGGGTCGAATCCGCCGAGAACGGGTCGGGCACCATCCGCGACGAAGCGTCTTCGACGGCAGCCATCGACGGCTACCGGGATGATCTCTTCGGCGACAAGACCGCAACGGCATACAAGGATGCAAGAACGGATTACGCTTATGAGGATGCTCCGGCCTCCGAACCCATAGAAATCGACCCGGACTGGATCGGAGGAAGCGGAAAAGACAGCATCCACGGGAACGGCAGCCAGATCTCGGCGGGCACGCTGACCGCGGGCAGACGGGACGACAATGCGCTGTTCCAGGAATTCCTCCAGGCGATGGGGGAACTCGATGAGTACGCCGCGAGCTGGAAACTCTATCCAAAAAAACGGATCGCCGTCTATGCGGAAGGATGCCCGAACGCGCTGGTCGCTTTGACCGACGCGGACGGAAAGGTGCTTTCCTACGCCCGGACGAACGTCAACGGCATCGCCTATCTGTACTACGACCTCTACACGGATCAGGGCCAGACGGTCCCGCACAAGATCGGCATAAGCAGCGGAAACGCGTTCGGCGAATATATCCTGACCGGAAATGAAAACGGCTCCGTCTCCCTCAAACTGGAGAACGCGCCGCAAAGTTCCGACAAACTCGACGTGCTCATCATGCTGGACACGACCGGTTCCATGGGCGACGAGATCACCTATCTGCAGCAGGAGATCGAGGACGTGATGAGCCGCGTGAAGGCGGAAGCCGGAAACGCCCGCGTCCGTCTCAGCGTGAATTTCTACCGCGACCGCGGCGACACCTATACCGTACGGTACAACCCGTTCACGGAAGACGTCTCCGAATGCAAGAAACTCTTGGCGGCCGAATATGCCGACGGCGGAGGGGATTTCCCGGAAGCCGTCGACGAGGCGCTGGTCAACGCGGTATGCGACCACGCGTGGGACGCGGATGCCGTCAAGGTCATGTTCCTGGTCCTGGACGCGCCGCCCCACGACGAATCCGAACGGCAGGGCACCCTGTCGAACATCCGGAAAGCGCTGGACAGCGCGCAGAAGCAGGGCATCCGCATCATCCCCGTCGTAGCGAGCGGAATCGACGACACGACCGAGTATCTGATGCGCTCCCTGGCGGCGGCCACCGGCGGCGTGTACGCCTTCCTGACCGATCACAGCGGAATCGGCGATCCGCATGCGGATCCGCACGTGGACCAGTACACTGTCGAGAAGCTGAACGATCTGATGGTCAACGTCATCCTGTCCTACTGGAAAGCGGACCCCGACGCGGTCCCGGCGCCCCAGCCGGAGCCTCAGCCTGACCCGCAGCCGGAACCCGAGCCGGTATCCGGGGACCCCGAAGTGCCGGAAGATTTTGTTATCCGGCTGACCGGCGACCATACGGAACTGGTCGAAAGCTGCCCGGAAAGCGCGAAAGAAGGCGATGCGGTCGAGATCCGCACGGAGATCCTCTATGACGCGGATATCCGCGTGTTCGTGGACGGCGAAGAAATCCCGCAGACGCATTACGATTCGGATTACTGGGCTTATTCCTTCACAATGCCCGGCCACGCGGTGACGGTCCGGATCGAAGTCGTGGACGGCTTCGTTTCGAACGAGTCCGAAGAGGAGTCCGGCGGGGAAGTGATCCTGCCCGTATTGCCGATCGGATAGGCGGCAAAAAAACGAAAACGATCCTGAATACGGGGGGCTGAAAGAGTCCCCCCCTATTACTTTCAAGGCTATGCTGCCTGAAAAGAGGAGAACGGAAGGGAGTTGATTTCCATGACGAAAAAAGCAGCGGCTGTTCTTCTTGTATCGGCTATGCTTTTCCTTGTGCCGGCATCCTGCTCGAAGCCGGCCGTTCCGATGTACGACGGAGCGCATTTTTCGGCTTCGGAAGTGGCGCATATGGCCGGTATGGATCCGGAAATGAAGGAAGACGGGACGCGGTCCTATACAAAAGTCGCCGTTGCCGGCGAAAAGGATCTGGATATCCGGCCGCTGCCCGAAACCGAATACGTTACGGTTTATCAGCCGGACGATCGGAACCATTCTGTTTCGAAGAGCGAATTGAATGCGTTTTCGGATCGGCTGTACGGTGGCATCTGCGAAGCGCTGGGCGTCGAAAAGCAGGAACTTAAGATCAACGAAAGAGCGTATGCGGATGAAGGAAAAGTCATCGATTCGAGTGCGGAATGCGGGAACTACTGGATCACGTTTTCGCAAAGCGAAAAGGCGCAGACCTCCTCGATCGGGTCTCGGAATCCGGATGGCGTCATTTCCCTTTACGGAACGGAGATCTCGGTCGATCAGCGACAGTCCGACGAGGAGATCGTCTCCTCTCTGCAGGACCTGAACAAACAGCTGTGCGGTCTTTTCAAGGCGGATCTGCCGGATATAAAGATCATCCGGAAATACGACGATTATTCCGAGAACGGCGTGACGTGGCTCACGGTGTACCTCTATAACGGGGAAAGCATCCCGGACGGCAGCATGGCTTCCGCTTCCGACCGCATCGAACTAGTTTTTGACAATTTCGCCAACTATGCGGACGACGTCGTGAGTGGCGGCATACTGTCAAAAGTCAGCGTGTATTATTTCCATTATCTCTCCGCGCTTGAGCCTGTTGCCACCGTGCGTCTGCTGCCGCTGGAAGAGGCCGAAAAACTGCTGTACAGCGGCTGCGTTTTCGGAATGCACGTCTGCCCGCTCTGCATGGCGGAACAGCCCGAAGTGGATTTTCACGGCTATGATCTCGTGGACGTCCGGTACGTCAACGGCGTTCCGTTCTATGCGTTTTTCAAAAAGCTGGACCTGCCGGCCCGGAACGGGAATCTGACCTACGCCAAAACGTTCGTGCCGGCGTTTGAAGTGTCCGGGCTCCAGGAGTATTTCGAAAGTCAGAAAAGCAGCCACGGAAGCTGAAAGCGCAGCACTATTCCTGCTATAAGCAAAAAGCAAGACCCGCCCTTTCCGGCGAGCCCTGCTTTTTTCATTCTTGGCAAACGAAATCGGCGGAATTGCTTCCGCCGTACGTTTCGGGATGGGAATCAGTCGTCGACTGCCGCGAGGGCGTCCTTGCGGGACAGGTTCAGACGGCCTTTTTCGTCGATCTCGGTGACCATGACTTTGATCTGATCGCCGACGGATACGACGTCTTCCACTTTCGCGACGCGCTTCTTATCCAGCTGCGAGATGTGGACGAGTCCTTCTTTGCCGGGAGCGATCTCGACGAAGGCGCCGAAGGTCATGAGACGCGTGACCGTGCCCATGAAGATGGTGCCGGGTTCCGGATCCTTCGCGATGGCTTCGATGATGGCCAGCGCACGGTAGCCGTCGTCCTTGTTGACGGCCGCGATGAAGATGGAACCGTCGTCTTCGATGTCGATCTTGCAGTTCGTGTCCGCGCAGATCTTCTGGATGACTTTTCCGCCGGAGCCGATGACTTCGCGGATCTTGTCCGGATCGATCTTGGTGGTGATCATCTTGGGCGCGTACTTGGAAACGTCGGGACGCGGAGCGGCCAGCGCTTTCAGGATGTACTCGTCGATGATGTAGAGGCGGCCCTTGCGGGTCACTTCAAACGCGGAGCGGATGATCTCGGGGGTCAGTCCGTCGATCTTCAGGTCCATCTGGATGGACGTAATGCCTTTTTTCGTGCCGGCGACCTTGAAGTCCATATCGCCGAAGAAGTCTTCCAGACCCTGGATGTCGATCATGGTCATCCAGTTGTCGCCTTCGGTGATGAGGCCGCAGGAGATGCCCGCGACCGGAGCCTTGATCGGAACGCCCGCGTCCATCAGGGCGAGGGTCGATCCGCAGACGGACGCCTGAGAGGTGGAACCGTTCGAGGAGATGACTTCGGACACGCAGCGGATGGCATAGGGGAATTCCTCAACGGAAGGCAGGACCGGAACGAGGGAGCGCTCTGCGAGCGCGCCGTGGCCGATCTCGCGGCGTCCCGGGCTTCTGGCTGCTTTCGCTTCGCCGACGGAGAAGCCGGGCATGTTGTAGTGATGCATATACCGCTTGGTCTCTTCCAGGTCGATGCCGTCCAGCTGCTGGATCTCGCTCATCGGAGCCAGCGTGCAGGTGGTGAGCACCTGAGTCTGTCCTCAGGTGAACATGCCCGAACCGTGGGTGCGGGGCAGCAGTGCGACTTCGGCGTCCAGCGGACGGATCTGATCCATCCGGCGGCCGTCCACGCGCTTCTGCTCGGTGAGCAGCCAGTGGCGGACGATCTTCTTCTGGAGTTTATACAGACACTCGTTGATCATCAGCTTGCTGTCCGGATAATCCTCTTCCAGTTCGTCGTAGACTCTCTGGTAGATGGGCTGCAGACGGGCGTCGCGGACTTTCTTGTCGTCGGTGTCCAGCGCGGCCATGACGTCTTCCTTGACCATGGCTTCGATGCGGTCGAACATTTCGGGATCGACGACGCAGGATTCGTAGGCGAATTTCTCTTTGCCGATCTCGGCGCGGATGGATTCGATGAAGGCGACCAGATTCTTGATCTCCTTGTGCGCGAGCATGATGGCGTCGAACATGGTGTCGTCTTCGACTTCGTTGGCGCCGGCTTCGATCATGACCACCTTCTGCGCGGAACCGGCAACGGTCAGCTGCAGATCGCTCTTTTCACGCTCTTCGGCGGTCGGGTTGATGATGAGTTTGCCGTCGACCAGGCCGACGTGCACGCCGGCGATCGGTCCGTTCCACGGAATGTCCGAAATGGTCAGGGCAAGGGAGGCGCCGAACATGGCGGCGACTTCCGGTTCGCAGTCCGGATCCACGGACATCACGGTCAGCGACAGGACGATGTCGTTCCGCAGGTCTTTCGGGAACAGGGGACGGATCGGACGGTCGATGACGCGGGAGCAGAGGATCGCGTGCTCGGTGGGACGGCCTTCGCGGCGGTTCCAGCTGCCGGGGATCTTGCCGACCGAATAGAGTTTCTCCTCGTAGTCGACGGAGAGGGGCAGGAAGTCGATCCCGTCGCGGGGAGCGGCGGAAGCGGTCGCGCAGCACAGCACTGCGGTCTCGCCGTAGCGGACCAGGCAGGAGCCGTTTGCGAGCTGGGCCATTTTGCCGGTCTCGATGACCAGCGGACGGCCTGCGAAGGAGTACTCGAATTTTTTGAATTGGTCAAACATGACTTGTTCCTTTCCTTTTGCGAATTCGCAAAGAATTGGCCGCAAGCTTTGTTTAACACTTAAACACAGGTCCGTCGCGCGGGCGCATGTTTAAATGATAAACGACGGCTTACGGCACGGGCGGTGCAACACGGACGGCGCGTTTTGAGGCCGCGCCGTCCGCCTTGCGTTGCTTAGCCTTGCTTTACTTTCTGAGGCCGAGACGGGATACGATGGAACGGTAACGTTCGATATCCTTCTTCTGCAGGTAGCCCAGGAATTTCTTCCGTTTGCTGACCATCAGCTGCAGGCCTCTTCTGGAATGATTGTCATGGGGATTGGCTTTCAGATGCTCGGTCAGCTGTTTGATGCGGGTCGTCAGAATGGCGATCTGCACTTCAGGAGAACCGGTATCGCCCTCATGAACCGCGTAGGTCTGAATCAGATCCTGTTTTTCATCCTTCAAAAGCATGTTGTTCACCTCCGTTTCAATGATGCGGGATAAGCCGAGCAGGAGGTTTGGTGAACCGGGCGGAGACGCCCATTTCCTCGAGCCAAGCATAACCCAAAGAGCGAACCTCAAATTTCGCTCCACTAACCATACCACAAAAAACTTCTCTTGTAAAGAGTTTTTTTGCTTTTTTTTCCGATGGTATTGCCTTTTTTCTATATATATGCTATTTTAAGAACGTAATCACATTATTTTGGTAAAAAGGGAGGCGGTGCGGTCCATGCAATCCGGCACGCTGTTCGACCGGCTCGCGCAGGTCATCGGGTTTCTGATCCTCGTCGCGCTGACGGTCGCTCTTCTGCTGGCCGCGAAAGAGCGGCTTCTGCCCTACCAGCAGGACGACGACGCGTTCGATACCGTATTCGCCTACCGGGAACCGGAATCGAGCGAAACGGAGACCGGCGGATCCGGCACGGAATTCGCCGACATAGCGGAGGACTGATATGGAACGGAACAGAGACGCACTTCCCGAATACCTGTTCGGGGAAGGGACCAATTTCCAGGCTTATCAATATTTCGGCGCGCACCGCTCCGGCGACGGAGAGGTGGTTTTTCGCGTCTGGGCGCCGCGCGCGGACGCCGTGTCCCTGGTCGGGGACTTCAACGGCTGGAACACGCAGAGCCATCCGCTCATGCGGTGGGACGAGACGGGCGTCTGGACCGGCGTCCTGAAGGACCCGTATTTCCGGGACGGCTCCAAATACAAATACGCCGTCACCAAGGACGGCCGGACGGTCCTGAAAGCGGACCCGTTCGCCTTCTGGTCGGAGAACCGGTCGGAAACGGCCAGCCTCTTTTTGGAGGAGAGCGGCCGCTACGAATGGCAGGACGCCGAATACATGGAGAACCGGAAACAGCTGGCCGGACCGCTGCTGTCCGACTGCTCTCCGTCCGTTCCGATGAATATTTACGAAGTGCATCTGGGGTCCTGGAAACGGACGCTGGACGGCAACTATTTGACCTATGACGATTTTGCCCGCGACCTGACGGAATACGTTTTGGACATGGGCTATACGCACGTGGAGCTGCTCCCCGTGATGGAGCATCCGCTGGACGCCTCCTGGGGATACCAGGTGTGCGGCTATTACGCGCCGACCTCCCGGTTCGGAACGCCGGGGGCCTTCAAGTACCTGGTGGACACGCTGCACCGCAACGGCATCGGCGTCATCCTCGACTGGGTGCCCGCCCACTTCCCGAAGGACGCGCACGGACTGTACATGTTCGACGGGACCCCGACCTACGAATACGAGGATCCGCGTAAGATGGGACACCCGTCCTGGGGCACCCACTGCTTCGATCTCGGAAAAACGCAGGTCCAGTCCTTCCTCATCTCGAACGCGATGTACTGGCTGGACGAGTACCACATCGACGGCCTGCGCGTGGACGCGGTGGCCTCCATGCTCTATCTGGATTTCGACCGCGGACCCGGCCAGTGGGCGCCGAACGACGAAGGCGGGAACATCAACAAGGAAGCCGTCTGGTTCCTGCAGAAAATGAACCGCGCGGTGAAGGAGCGCCATCCGGACTGCCTGACCATCGCCGAGGAGTCCACCTCCTACGCGAACGTCACCAAGCAGTACGGGCTGGGCTTCAATATGAAATGGTGCATGGGCTGGATGAACGACACCCTGTCCTATCTGCCGGTCGACCCGCTCTTCAGGCGCTACGTGCACGGCAAACTGACCTTCTCTTTGGTGTACGTGTTCGGCGAATCCTACGTCCTGCCCGTCTCGCACGACGAAGTGGTCCATCTGAAGCGGTCGCTGCTCAACAAATCCTTCGGCGGCTACGAACAGCGCTTCGCGGGCACCCGCGCCTTCTTAACGTATATGATGACCCATCCGGGCAAGAAACTGCTCTTCATGGGCTGCGATTTCGGCCAGTTCGACGAATGGAACGAAGCAAAGAGCCTCGACTGGCATCTGCTGGGCTACCCGATGCACGAGAAACTGCACGACTACGTCCGGGACCTGAACCGCGTCTACCGCGCGCATCTGGCGCTCTGGGACCGGGAGCAGAGCTGGGACGGATTCCGCTGGGCTCTCGCGGACGACGCCTCGCAGAACGTTCTGGCGTACGAACGGATGTCCTCGACCGGGGAAGTCCTGCTCGTCTGCGTCAATTTCTCCGGTTCGGATTACTGGGATTACGAGATCCCGGTCGCGAACGACGGATGGTACCGTCCGCTGCTGCAGTCGGACGACCCGCGCTACGGCGGCAGGGGCGTGACGGCGCAGGACGTGCACTCGTTCGAGCGGCCGGATTGCGGATACCGGATCAAAGCCACACTCCCCGCGCTGGGCGCGGTCATCTTCCGGTTGGAAAACTGACCGGACCGAAAGGAGCGAATCCCGTATGTCCAAGAAGAAAGAAACCGTCGCCATGCTGCTTGCCGGCGGGCAGGGCAGCCGCCTCTACCTGCTGACCGAGCGCATCGCGAAGCCGGCCGTCTCGTTCGGCGGGAAATACCGCATCATCGATTTCCCGCTGTCCAACTGCGTGAATTCCGGCATCGACGCCGTCGGCGTGCTGACCCAGTATCAGCCGCTTCTGCTGAACGAATACATCGGAAACGGCGTGCCGTGGGACCTCGACCGCACCTACGGAGGCGTCATGACGCTTCCGCCGTATCAGGAAAAAGGCCGTTCCGACTGGTACAAGGGAACGGCGAACGCCATCTACCAGAACATGCACTTCATCGACCGGTTCGATCCGGAATATGTGGTCATCCTTTCCGGCGACCACATTTACCGGATGGACTACTCCAAAATGGTGCAGTACCACAAGAAGATGAACGCCGCGTGCACGATCGCCGTTTTCGACGTCCCGCTGAAGGAAGCGAGCCGGTTCGGGATCATGGAAACGGACGCGGCGGGCCGCGTGAAGGCCTTTGAGGAAAAGCCGAAGGAACCGAAGAGCACCAAGGCGTCAATGGGCGTTTACGTATTCACCAAAAAGAAACTCTTCGACTATCTGATCGCCGACGAGGCGGATCCGGATTCCGAAAAGGATTTCGGCAAGAACATCATCCCGGCCATGCTGAAAGCGAAGGAGCGGATGTTTGCCTTCGGGTTCGAAGGCTACTGGAAGGACGTCGGAACCATCCAGAGCCTGTGGGAGGCGAACATGGACCTCTTGGGGGACAATCCGAAACTGCAGTTGTACGACCCGTACTGGCGCATCTTCTCCCGGAACACGGCGCAGCCGCCGCAGTTCATCGGCGACAAGGCGAAAGTCCAGAACTCCATCATCACCGAAGGCTGCCGCGTGTTCGGGACCGTCCGCAACAGCGTGCTGTCCGCGGGCGTCGTGGTGGAGGAGGGCGCGGTCGTCGAGGACAGCGTCATCTTTGAAAACGTGACCGTCCGGAAAGGGGCGAAAGTCTCCTACGCCGTGATGGACGAACAGACGGAAGTGGGCAGAAAGGCGACGGTCGGTTTGCCGCTCGGAGAAGCGAAGGGCATCACGCTGATCGGCGCGGGCCTGCGCATCCCGGCGGGATTCCGCGTGCCGGACAACATCCGGCTGGATCAGTCCCAGCTTGACAAACTCGTGAAGGAGGGTGACAAATGAACGTACTCGCTTTACTGTTTGCCGGCGGAACCGTCAACGCCGTTCCGGAACTGACGGACGTTCGGTCCATGGCCTCCGTTCCCTTCGGATGCAGGTACCGCCTGATCGATTTCACGCTGTCGAACATCGTCAACGCGGGCGTCAGCCACGTGGCGATCCTGACCCAGCACAACTACCAGTCCTTAATGGACCATCTGGGATCCGGAAAGGAATGGGATCTGGCCCGCCGGAAGGGCGGACTGGACATCCTGCCTCCCTTCTTCACCGTTCTGGGCCCCTCGTCCGTCAAGAGCCTGTTCACGGACAACATCCAGGCGCTGCTGAACGCCCGCGGCTATCTGGAGAACAGTTCCGAAGACACCATCATCGTAAGCGACTGCGACTCGGTCAACAGCCTGGACGTCGGCGCGCTGCTCCGGCAGCATGAAGAGACCGGCGCGGATCTGACGCTGGCCGTCCGCCGCACCGTCGTCGAACCCGGGAACGAGATGATCGAAGTGGTCTCCTCCGACCGGTCCGGCCGGATCCGCGAGGTGTCCAACGGCAACGACCTGACCCGCGGCCGGAAAGACGTCAGCATGAAATTCTTGGTCATCTCCAAGCGGCTGCTCTTAAACATCCTGGCCGAGATGAACATACACGGATTGACGGACATGGCGCACGACTTCCTGACGCGCGGCGCGAAAAAATACAATTTCCGCGTCTACCGGCACGAAGGCTACTGCGGCACTATGCACACATTGTCCGAAGATTTCGAACGGAACATGGATCTGCTGGATCCCGACATCCGGGCGCAGCTGTTCCACGCGCCCGGCCGGCCGGTGCTGACCAAGGTGCACAACTCCGTTCCCGCGCTCTACCAGGAAGGCTGTCTGGTCCGTAATTCGCTCATCGCGGACGGCTGCGTCATCGAAGGGAACGTGGAGAACTGCATCCTCTTCCGCAACGTGCACGTGGGCAAGAACACGAGCGTGGAAAACTGCATCCTGATGCAGGACACGAACGTGGAGGACAACGTCTATCTGAACTGCGTCGTCACGGACAAGAAGGTGCAGATCCGCAAGGGCCGCGTCCTGTCCGGCCACCAGACCAAGCCGTTCTACATCGGCAAGTTCGGAATCGTCTGATTCCACCGGAGGAATATCGTGAAACTACTGATAGCCGCTTCCGAATCCGCCCCCTTCGCCGCGACCGGCGGACTGGGCGACGTCATCGGATCCCTGCCAGCCGCATTGAAGAGCGGCCGGAAGGAGGACGACGTCCGGGTAGTGCTTCCCCTGTACGGAACGATGGATCCAGTCTGGCGTGAAAAGCTGACCTTCGTCGGGGAATGCCGGGTCCAGCTGAACTGGCGCGATCAGTACTGCGGCCTGTTCAAGCTGCTCTACAAGCACGTCACCTATTATTTCATCGACAACGAGTACTATTTCAAGCGGGACCGCCTGTATGCCGAACCCGACGACGGGGAGCGGTTCGCCTTCTTCTGCCGCGCGATCACGCACGTGATGGATCTGATGGGCTTCTACCCGGATATCCTGCACGCGAACGATTGGCAGACTGCGCTTTCGGTCATCTACCTGAAGCGGAAGTACGGGGATACCGAGCCGTACAGCCGCATCCGGACGGTCTTCACCATCCACAACATCCAGTACCAGGGCAACTTCGACGGATCCATCATGGCGAACGTGTTCGACCTGTTCCCGTCCGACTGGCAGACGGTCGAATGGAACGGGCAGATCAATCTGATGAAAGGCGCAATCGTCTGCGCCGACCGGGTCACGACCGTCAGCCCCACCTACGCGCGGGAGATCCTGTCGCCCGCCTTCTCGTTCGGACTGGACGGGATCCTGCACCGGTACGAATGGAAACTGTCCGGCATCCTGAACGGCATCGACCGGGACTACTATTCGCCATCCGGCGAGGACGCGAAGAACGGCGAGATCCCGGCTCCGTTCCACGTGAACAGGATGGAGGGCAAGGCGGTCTGCAAGCAGGCACTCCAGCGGGAGCTCGGCCTGCCGGAACGGCCGGACGTGCCGCTCGTCGCGATGATCGGCCGCATGGTCGACGCGAAAGGGCTGGATCTGGTGACCGCCGGCGCGGAAATGCTGATGGGCGACGACCTGCAGCTGGCCGTCCTCGGGACCGGGGAACCGGGCTACGAGCAGTTCTTCCGCGAACTGGCGGCAAGGCATCCGGACAGATGCAAGGCCGTTCTCGCCTTTGACAAGCATCTGGCCAAGCGCATGTACGCCGGCGCGGACATCTTCCTGATGCCCTCCCGCAGCG
>JAGACN010000116.1 GCA_017614095.1 Clostridia bacterium
AAAACTGCTTTGCGAGTTCGGAGACCGAGGCGCGTTTTTTGTTTCGGATATAGGACAAAATATTCGACAATCTGCCGGTCAGTTCCATGGATGCCGTCCTCCCTTCTTTCTTCCATAGTAGTCTCTTTGGCCGGAAAAAGCAAGAAGAAAAGAAGAGCGCCGCTCATTTTGGCAATTCTGCTCGGTAAGCCGCCCGTTTCCCGCTCAAATGCGCAGAAGAGCGTGCGAAGTGCGCAAAGCGCGCGCCTTTCGTTGACGAAACGAACGCATCTGTGCTACAATGCGGGAAAAGAGACGGAGGGCTTTAAAGAGATGTCCGAAAAGGTTTTTACGGTGACGTGTTTCGGAGACAGCATCACGGAAGGCATCGGCGCGTGTCCGATGGACAGGATGTCCTATCCGGCGCAGCTCCAGCGGCTGCTGGGGGACGGATACCGCGTGCTGAATATGGGCGCCAGCGGATTGACGCTGCAGCGGGAAGGGGATTATCCTTATTACAAAGACCCGCGGTACGAGGCCGCGTTCGCGTCGGAGCCGGACGCCGTCCTTCTGATGATCGGCACCAACGATTCCAAAAACAACAACTGGGATCCGGACAGGTACGAAGCGGCGCTGCGCGCGGAGATCGAACGGTTCCAGGCGCTCCCTTCCCGCCCTCTTGTCCTGCTTTCTTCCTGCTGCGCCGCCTTTTCCGACATCGACACCATTTCGAACGAGGTGATCGGCGGAGAGATGATGCGGATTCAGCGGAAGACCGCCAAAGCATATAAGACCCGGTTCGTTGATGTGACGACCGTCACGGGAAGCCATCCGGAATGGTTTTGCGACGGCATCCACCCGTCCAACGAAGGGTACGGGAAACTGGCGGAGATCTTTCGAAACGAGCTGCTCGCCGCCCGGACCGAGGCGGGCGTCTAAGGAGGGTTGCTAAGACAATGCGGAAAGAATTGTACGATTATCCACAGGGAACGGAGACCCGCTGGTATACGGCGGAGAATCCGGACGGATCGAGAAGCGGAGGAGGATCGGCAAACGGAGGGCGGAAAGGCTCTCCTTGCATCTCGCTGCAAAACGGTGAAAGCCGCACGCTTGCCGAGGTGAGGGACCGGTCCGGCGTTCTGCGCCGGATCTGGATGGCGCTTCCGGGATACGATACGGCCGAAACACTGAACGGACTGATCCTTTCGCTGTACTGGGAAGAGGAGCCCCGGCCTGCCGTCGCCCTTCCGGTCGGGAGCTTCTTCATGCACACGCCCGGCCGCTGTGTTCCCTTCGATACGGACGCCTTCGGGTCGGCCGAAGGCAGAACGTTTCTCTGTTATCTGCCGATGCCGTTCCGCACGGGGGCAAGGGTCGTTCTGACGAACAATACCGGCGGGACGTTGAATACCGTTTTCTACGAACTGGATTTCACGTTCGGAGACGCGATCGGCAGCTCCGCCCTCTATTTTCACGCGCTCCGCACCGTACGGCGGGCGGAAAGGTTCGAAGATACGGAACTTCTTCCGGAATTGACCGGCAGCGGACGATTCATCGGCATCTGTCTGACGGTGACGCCGAATCCGGCTATGCCGGGCTGGTGGGGCGAAGGAGAGGTCAAAGGCTATCTGGACGGCGAAAAGACGCCCACTCTGTGCGGGACCGGCAGCGAAGACTATTTCGGCGCTTCCTGGGGGTTGTCGGAATTTGCCGGAAGGCACAACGGGTGCCTGAAAAACGAGGAATCCCTGTCCAGTATGTACCGGTTCCATTTCCCGGATCCGGTCCTGTTTTCCCGTTCCTTCCGTCTGACCATCCAGTCGCTCGGCATCCTGTGGGAAGGCATGCGGGAACAGTTCCGGGAAGCCGGAACGACGGAGATCTTCAAGGCCGGCGAACGGGACCGGCTGATCGGGGATGCGGACATCCCGTGCCTGTATGAACGGGAAGGGGACTGCTTCGACGCGACCTGCTATTTCTATCTGGACCGGCCTTAAGGAAGACCGGCCGCGTTCTGTTTTTTTTAGCGTGGCTGCGCTCGGACGATTGACAAACGGGCCGGAAAGCGGTATACTGCCATTTGTCCGGACAAACGATTCGAGGATGGAAAGGAAGAACTGCGGGGACCGTTCGGCGGGTTTGCGCCGCTCCCGCGTCCGAAAGAAAGAATGATTGGCTGCCGCAACTTCAAACGGAACAGATGGCTTTCTGCTCTGCTTGCGCTCTTTGCGGCGGCATTTTTGGCCCTTTTTGCCGCCTGTGCGCCCGGAACGGCGCCCGGCGGGCCGGCCGCTCCGTCCGGTGATCCGCCCGCACAATCCGAGATCCAACCTCCGGAACCGTCTGCCTTCGGCAGCGACGAACCGGACCCCGATCCCGTCCGGCCGAGCCCGGACGAGGACGAGGCCGTCAGGATCACGGAGGTCATGACCCGGAACAAGCACGTTCCGGTCGGGGGCATGATCTGCAACTGGGTCGAACTGTACAACGCCGGCGAAAAGCCGGTCGATCTGTCCGATTATGCCCTGTCAGACGATATCCGGAATCCGAACAAGGCTCCGCTGCCGCGGCGGATCCTGGAACCGGGCGAATACTACGTCTATCTGTGCGGCGCTGTTTCGCCGCTTCAGCTGTCCAAAGAAAGCGCCGCGGTCTATCTGACGGCGGACGGAGGCTATGAGGCGGACCGGATGACCTTCGAACCGCTCGAAAAGGATCAGTCGATGACGCCGGAGGGCGCCACCGACGCCCCCTCACCCGGTTATCCGAATACGCCGGAAGGGGTGAACGCGTTCCTGTTCGACCGCGAGGGACTGCTGATCAGCGAGGTCCTGTCGTCCAACTCCGCGATCCTTCCGCAGGACGGGGAGTACTATGATCTGATCGAACTGCGGAACGCGTCGGATGAGAGGATCGTTTTGTCCGATTACTTTGTCACGGACAAGGCCGCGCAGCCGGACCTGCTGCGCCTGCCGGAGGAGACGCTGGAGCCGGGCCGGTGCTACGTCCTGATCTTGGACGGGGAAGCCGGCGAGAAGCTCGGCGTCGACAGAGACGGCGAGTATCTGATGGTGGTGCGTGCGGACGGGACCGTTACCGATTCTCTGAAGATCCCTGCTTTGCGCACGAATATCAGTTACGGACGGTCGGACGGCGAACTGCTCTATTTCGAGCAGCCGACTTTCGGCGAGTCGAACGGTGCGGGTTTCCGCCGCATCTCCGACCCGCCCGCCGCGAACGTTCCGAGCGGCGTCTATACGGATCCCGTTTCGGTCGAGCTGACCGGCGGCGGAATCGTCTATTACACGACCGACGGGTCTGCGCCGACCGAGCAGTCCGCCCTTTACGACGGTCAGCCGATCGTCTTGCGGAAGACCGGCACCATCCGTGCGCTGTGCCGGGAGCCGGACGCGCTCGTCAGCGACGAGGGGACCTATACCTATTTCGTGGACATCCCGGATTACGAACTGCCCGTCCTTTCGGTCACGGTCGACCCGGACGCCTTTTTCGGCCGGAACGGCGTCTGGAAGACGCTGCAGAAGACCGAGCTGGCGGCGCACGCGTCCTATTTCAAAGACGGAAAGGAAGAATTTTCCGTCGGCTGCGGCGTGCGGCTGTTCGGGCTGGGTTCTATCCTGTACGACAAAAAGAGCATCCAGCTGAAATTCAAAGCCCGGTACGGATGCTCGAAACTGAAATACGACGTGTTCGAGGACGGCGAGATCACTTCGTTCGATTCGCTTGTCGTCCGGGCCGGCGGGCAGGGGATGTGGCGCTTCATCATCAACGACGAGTTCGTCTCCTCGTTCATCCGCGACAGCGGCAACATGCCTTCTCTCCTGTCGCAGAAATACCGGCCGGTGAATCTGTACATCAACGGCGAATACATGGGGCTTTACCACTTCCGCGAAAAGATCGACGAGGAATTCCTGGAGGATCATACCGGATACGACGACGACAGCATGTCCGTCGTGTTCCGGATGACGGAGAACGAGCGGGGAAGCGACTGCGGCGAACTGAAGGAACTCCTGTCGTTCGTCGAGCAGAGCGATCTGAGCGACCCGGACAACTACCGCTATCTGGAAGCGCACTTCGATATGGAAAACATCATCGACTACTTCCTGGTCCGGATCTGGAGCGGAGACCTCGATACGCTGAACGTCCGGATGTACCGGTCGTCGGAAGGGGACGGCCGCTGGCGGTTCATCCTGTACGATCTGGACCGGTCCTAT
>JAGACN010000117.1 GCA_017614095.1 Clostridia bacterium
GAATGATTCGGAACAAATGTTCTTTATCCCGCACCGCGGCGCGCAGGACGGCATTGACGAAGTCCGCGCGGGGTCTCCCGAAGCGGGCTTTGGCCAGCTGCACCGTCTCGTTGCAGGCGGCGGAGTCCGGAACGCGGTCCAGAAAGAGGATCTGGTACAGGCCGATGCGCAGCAGGATGCGGACGTCTTTTTCCGGTTCTTTCCGCACGGTCGGCTCCAGCAGTTTGTCCAGCAGCCGCTGCTTTTCCAGCACGCCCTTTACGATCGTCCGCGCCAAAGCTTTGTCCGGTTCGGACAGGTCCGCCAGCGGGCCGTAGGAGAGATTCGAATAGGCATTGCTGCGGCATACCGCATGCAGGACGCCGAACGCGGCTTCGCGTGCGCTTTGCGGCTTATTCATTGAACACCCATCCGTTTTCGCCCGGCTGCTTGTTGGACAAGCCGTTGAAGAAGGAGGCGGCGTCCAGCCTCCCTTTGCCTTCCGGCTGCAGGTGACCGACGGACACGTATCCGGTTTCGCAGGCGACGCGCAGCCCGTCCGGCCCGTGTCCCAGGATCTGTCCGGGTCTTCCGGCCGGTTTTTCCGTTTTTCCTTCCTCTGTCAGATGTGACGAAAACAGTTTGATCCGCTTTCCTGCAAGGAAGGCATAGGCGCCCGGGGAGGGGTCGCATCCGCGGATGCGGTTGTGGGTCTGAAGAGCGGTTTCGCGGAAGGAAACGAATCCTTCCTCTTTTTCGATCTTGGCCGCGTAGGAGGACTCGCCCTCCTGCGGGTTCCGGACGATGGTGCCCGCTTCGGCCAGCAGCAGATAGTCTTTCAAGGCGGCGGAGGCGGCTTTGGCCAGTTCGTCGTGGTATTCGCCGGACGTCATGTCTTTTCCGATGGGCACTTCCTTTATAAGCAGGATGTCGCCCGTATCCAGTCCCTCGTCCATCTGCATGACGGTGATGCCGCCTTTTTCGTCGCCGTTCAAGACGGCGCGCTGGATGGGCGCGGCGCCCCGCCAGGCGGGCAGAAGGGAGGCGTGCAGGTTGACGCAGCCGAGCGGCGGGAGCTCCAGGACCTCTTTCGGCAGGATCTTGCCGTAGGCGGCAACGACGATCAGGTCCGGGCGCGCCTGCCGGATCATGTCCAGACTGTCCGCGCACCGGAGCGTCGCCGGCGTTTCCGTTTTGATGCCCTGTTCGAGCGCGTACGACCGGACGGGGGAGGGCTGCAGCGCGTAGCCGCGTCCTTTCGGTCTGTCCGGCTGGGTGAGGACGAGGACGACGTTCTGTCCGGTTTCGACCAGCGTCCGCAGGGCGGAAACGGCGAAGTCCGGCGTGCCCATGAATACGATGCGGAAGGGGTTGCTCAACCGGCTCACTTCTTTCTCAGTTTGTATTTTTTCGGTCTGGACGCTCCGGCTTCCTCCTCGGCGGCCTTTTCGGCCTCCTCCAGTTCCTCCGGCGTCAGCATGCGTTCCGCCCGGTCCGTATAAATGATGCCGTCCAGATGGTCGATCTCGTGGCAGAGCGCGCGCGCGAGCAGGCCCTCGCCTTCGACGGTGACCGGTTCGCCGTTTTCGTTCAGGGCGCTGACGGTCACTTTGGCGGGCCGGCGGACGATGCCGCACTCGCCCGGGACGGACAGGCAGCCTTCCTGGCCCTCCTGTTCGCCGGAAAAGTCGACGATCTCGGGATTGACGAGGTTCAGCCGCTCCCCGTCGGGGATCTGGATGACGACGACGCGGCGGAGCACGCCGACCTGCGGCGCGGCCAGTCCGACGCCGGCGGCGTTCAGCATGGTCTCGTACATATCGTCTAAGAGGGTCCGGATGCGGGGGGTGACCTCGTCGACCGGACGGCTCGTGCGGTGCAGCGTTTCAAATTGGTCAAGACGGTTGACGTCCAGAATGTTCAGCAATGCCATGGATATATCGTTCCTTTCAGACGATCAGGGGATTGGCGTCCGGCTCCAGCCGGACGTCCTTCGGGCAGCTCTCCAGCGCGTCCTGCAGCCAGGCGGCGAACAGGTCGCGGACGGGGGCGGAGTCCGAGTATTTGATCAGGATGCGCTGCCGGTAGCGGTTCCCGATCCGGTAGAGTCCGCTCGGATAGGGGCCGTAGACGCGGATGCGCTGTTCTTTTTCGTTTGATTGCCCGCTGTCCCGGCCGGACAGCCGGTCTTTCAGCAGGGCCCCGGCTTCTTCCGCGGTTTTCGCGCACAGCGCTTCGTCCGCGGACGAGACGGTCAGGGCGAACAGGGAACAGAAAGGCGGGAAGGAAACGGCTTTCCGCAGTTTCGCTTCGGACCGGTAAAACGCTTCGTAATCCTGTTTTGCGGCCAGCCGCAGGATCTCGTTTCCGGGGTTGTAGGTCTGCAAGACGGCCTTGCTCTCCTGACCCGCGCGGCCTGCGCGGCCGACCAGCTGGGTGATGAGCGAGAAGGTGCGCTCGCCGGCCCGGAAATCGTTCTGGTAGAGCAGACTGTCGACGGAGACGACGCCCACCAGGTCGACGGCGGGAAAGTTGAGTCCCTTGGTCACCATCTGCGTGCCGAACAGGATATCCGACTCGCCCTTTTCGAAGGCGCGCAGGATCTGTCCGTGCGCGTCCTTGGCGGTGGTGGTGTCCGCGTCCATTCGGGCGATGCGCGCCTGCGGATAGCGCTCTTCCAGTTCCTCCTGCAGTTTCTGGGTTCCGAATCCGAAATACCCGATGTGCGGCTGCCCGCAGGCGGGACAGACGCGCGGAGCCGGCATGGTGTAGCCGCAATAGTGGCAGACCAGTTTTCCGGCCGTCTTCCGGCTCCCTTCGTACGCGTGGTAGGTCAGGGAGACCGAACAGTGGGGACATTCGAAGGTCTTCCCGCAGGAGCGGCAGGAGAGATAGGACTGGTAGCCGCGGCGGTTGGCGAACAGGATGGCCTGGCGCCCGTGCGTGAGCGTTGTCAGCAGTTCGCCGTTCAAAGCGTTTCCGATCAGCCGGTCCGGGAAGGCCTCGTCGTCGCCGCGCAGATCCTCGATCCGGACGGCGGGCAGGCTGCCCCCGCTGACCCGGCGGGTCAGCTTCAGCAGGGCGTACGTTCCGACGGCGGCTTTATAGAAACTCTCGACGGAAGGGGTGGCGGAGGCGAGCAGCAGCAGCGCGCCGGATTGCGCGCACCGGAAGCGGGCGACGTCCCGCGCGTGGTAGTGGGGAGTCGTTTCGCTCTTGAAGGTCGCTTCCTGTTCCTCGTCGATGACGACGAGTCCGAGATCCCGTACGGGGGAGAAGACGGCGCTGCGGGTGCCCAGCACGACGCGGACGGTCCCCTCGCTGGCGGCGCGGAACGCGTCCAGCCGTTCGCCGACCGACAGCATGGACTGGATGACGGTCAGTAAGGACCCGAACGCGGCGCGGTAGACGGCTTCGGCCTGTGCGGTCAGCCCGATCTCCGGCAGCAGGATGATCACCGAGCGGCCGGAATCCAGGACGGCTTTGGCCGTTTCGATGATGACGCGGGTCTTGCCGCTGCCCGTGACGCCGTACAGCAGGGCGGCCTGCGGTCTGCCGGAAGAAGACAAACGCGTCAATTCGTCCAGTGCGGCGGTCTGTTCGTCCGTAAGGGGCATTTCCTCTTTCGGCCCGGACGGAAGGAATTCCGCGTCCGGTCCGGACGGGCGGCTGCGGTCGATGCGGACGGCTCTTTTCGCGACGATGCCTTTCCGGACCAGCGCCGAGACCACGGCCGGGGAGACGCCGCCGATGGCGGCCGCTTCGGTCAGGGTCAGATGGGGATAGTGCAGCAGCATCTCCACCAGCGTCTTCTGCTTCTCGGTGAGCGGCGCGCCGTCCCGCTCTTCGCCGTCCAGCAGGTCCGACGCTTCGTCGGCGGTAACGGACAGGGAGAGGGAGGTGACCGTTTTCTCATTGATCTCTTTCGGTACGCGGGAACGCTTTTCCAGGATGCCGGCGGATACCAGGGACGACAGCAGTTTCTCGGTCTGCTCGCCGAAGGCTTCCGTCGCGGCCTGCTGCGTCAGTTCGGATTCCGCGCGGACGCGGCGGACCAGCAGTCCCGCGTCCCCGTCCGGATCGTCAAACGGATCCCGGGACAGGACGTAGTAGGTTTCGGTGCTGACGTTGACGCCGGGCGGGAGCATGGTCCGGAAGGCCTGCCCGAAGGTGCAGAAGAACCGTTCCTTCATGAAGAAGGCGAGCGGGACGAACGATTCGGGGATGGCGAAGGGATAGTCCAGGATGGACAGGACGTCCTTCAGCCTCGCGTAGTCGGACTGATCGCTCAGACGTACGGCGACGGCGGTCATCCGCTTGTTCCCGTTTCCGAACGGCACCACGAGCAGGGAGCCGACGGTCACGCGGCCCCGGAGCTCTTCCGGGATCCGGTACTGGTACGCCTTGTCCCTGTGGTAGGGGAGGTCCAGCAGATGGACGGAGACGTATGACGACATCACCGGCTCAGTCGTCGGTCGTCAGGATGTGGTAATCGCCTTCCGCCAGTTTCTGGACGGCGATGGAAACGGGTTTCTGGACCGGATAGGTGCTGAAATCCGCACGCGGCGCGTAGTCCTGGTCCTTGTGCTTTTCCGCGTTGAGGCGCTCCTCCTCCATCTCTTCGTTGATGTGGCGGGCGCATTTCGCGGTCGCGATGACCAGACGGTAGCGGTTGATCTCACCGTTGTGGGTGAGTTGCTGAACAGAGGGGTACAACATGGTTTGGTAACCTGCCTTTCGTATGTGACGGCTCCGAGAGCCGATTCTGTTTCGTATGTCGGGTATTTATTTTTTGTTGTTCGCTTCGGCGGAAAGCGCGTTCCAGCGGTCCGCCAAGACGTTCGTTTCTTCCGCGCAGCACAGGATGTGCTCGCTGTCCGTGATCAGGACGGACCGGGTCTTGTCTTTGCCGGAGACGTCGATGACGCGGCCGGCGTCCTTGCCGTCCTGGACCAGCCGCCGCACCGGCAGCGAGTCCGGATTGGCGATGGCGACGACGCGCAAGGCGTTGACGTAGTTTCCGTTTCCGAGATCCAGCATGGTCATGGTCCCATCCTCCTCATTCGATGTTCTGGATCTGCTCGCGGATCTTCTCCAGCGTGCTTTTCGCGTCGATGACGAGCGAAGCGAAGCCGGTATCCGAGGATTTCGAGCCGATCGTGTTGCATTCGCGGTTCATTTCCTGGACCAGGAAGTCCAGTTTGCGGCCGACGGGGACGGTCTCCTCCAGCATGTGCCGGAACTGTTCGCAGTGGCTGCCCAGCCGGGCGAGCTCCTCGCTGATGTCCGCACGGTCCGCGAAGACGGCGCATTCGGTCAGCAGCCGGCTTTCGTCCACGGGCACGCCGTCCAGCAGTTCCCGGATGCGGGCCTTCATCCGCTCGTTGCATTCCGCGACGGCGTCCGGGACCCGTTCGGCGATCTTTTCGCGCAGCTGCTCCAGAACGGAGAGATGGCCGAGCAGGTCTTCCGCCATCTTGCGGCCTTCCCGCTCGCGCATGTCCACGAACACGTTGAAGGCTTTGCGCGCCACCGGTTCCACGGCGGCCCACACCTCCTCCATGTCCTCGTCCGGACGGACGGACGTGAAGACCTCCGGCCGGTTCGCGACCGTCGCGACGGTGATGTCGCCGGACAGGTCGTATTCCTCTTTCAGTTCGCGCAGCAGCCGGACGAAACTGTCCAGATACTCGCGGTTGGCGGACAGGTCGATCTTGTCGCCGTTCACGTGGTCGACCGTCAGGAACAGGTCCACCTTGCCCCGCGACAGGTATTCGGACGCGAGGGATTTCAAACGCTCCTCGAGGGCCATGTACAGCCGTCCGGTCTTGACGGTGGCGTCGATGTAGCGGCTGTTGACGGATTTGACTTCCACCTGGATGTCCAGCCCGCCGATCACTTCGCGGCAGCGGCCGTAGCCGGTCATGCTTTTTACCATAGGTCAAAACTCCTTCGGATTGGATTGTTGTTGAGACTCAGAAACGGTTCCCCGGAAGATGCTTCCGGATGCGGACCAGATAGAAGACGGCCAGCTTCGACAGACAGAAGTCGAACACGACGAAGGTGACGACGGCGATCGGGATCAGCCATTTCGCCATGACCAGCCATTCGCTGGACGGGTCGGCCAGCCACCATAAGAAGAGATAGGTGACGCCCAGGAAAAGGGCGAAGCAGCCGAGCTTGGCGGCCCATTGCAGGATCCGGTTTTTGATGCGGTCCAAAACCGTTTTTAAGACCGGGTAGTAGCCTAAGAATCCGGCGAACACGACGCCGGCTGCGGTCGGAAGGATGAGCAGACTCAGGGCGGACGCGGCCGCGTAGATGCCCAGCGCCCATTTCCAGTCCAGTTCGATCAGTCCGATCATCACGACCAGCGCGCCCAGCGCGGCCATGGACAGGTCCAGCATTTCCAGCAGAGAGCCCAGCAGCAGGAATCCGACGGTCAAAGCCGTCAGCAGGCCGGACAAAGCGATCTTGCGCGTTGCGGAACGTTTCATTCCGTCACCTTAGCACCGGGTGCTGCGGCAGAGGCAGTTTAAGCACATCATGGCCGAGCAGATGTCGCAGACGTCGCAGTTGTCGCCCGAGCCGCCGACGGGATTGCCGTAGGGGCTGCGCTCGGATCCGGAATTCATCCGCTGCTGGAAGGAGCGGTATTCGCTGTTGAAGGGATCCATGCTGCAGGCCGTTTCGATCTCCGTCCGCGCGTCCTGC
>JAGACN010000118.1 GCA_017614095.1 Clostridia bacterium
AAGGACTGTCCGGAAAAGGACGCTTCGGCCGAGCGGTAGAGCAGCCCGTCCGTTTCCATGCAGGTGAAGTCTTTCAAAACGGGTTCGTTTCCGCCTGCCGTCCAGGCGGACACCAAAGCGGTCAGTTCCTCGGCGCTGTCCGCTTCGAAGGTTTGAGCGGTCCCTTCGGACGGCGTATACGTCAGTTCGTACGCCGGTCCCTCCCCGTCCGTTTTTCCGCCGCAGGAGGCCAAAACGAGGACCGGCAGCAATAAAGCGGCAAAGAGCGTCCGCAAAGCGGACAGCCAGGTCTGATGATGCATGGGCGTTTCCTTCCTTTTTTTGTTTTTGGAAAGGAGGCCGGCGCTGTCCGGCCGGCCTCCGTGTTCGTTCGGCTGCAGGTTGCCGGATCAGTTGCCGGAACCGGTGTAGTTGAACAGGCCCTGGATCTTCTGGCTGAGGGTCGGGAAGATGGTCTCGCTGAAGAGGCCGTAGAGCAGGGTCATCAGCAGAGCGCCGATGACGACGGCGATGAGGATCTTGACGCCGGTGTCGACATAGCCTTCGGCCTTGTCGTCCAGCACCTGGGTGCGGATGCTGCCGGCCGCGCTCTTGGCGGCGATGGCCGCTCTGGTCGCGGCGGAAGAAAAGACAGAATGGATCTTGTGAAGGGCTTTTTTCACCATGGGTTGATTCTCCTTTTGTTTTGAAAAAATGTGTTTTTTGGTTTTGTTTTTCTTCGCTTTCAGACAGGCCTCTAGAGGCCGCCGAAAGCCATGCTTTCGTCCTGTTCGGACGTTTCGAAGGGCAGGTCGTCGTCATTCGTCTGCTCGGGACCCGCACGGGCGTCCTGCTCGGAGCCGGTCTGCGTGCGCGCCGCGGCCTGTTCGAAATCCGTATAGGCGTCGCGGACGGTCCGGAACATGTCCGCTTTGACATCCGGGTCCGATACTTCGAAGACGGACTCGTAATGGGTCTCCCCGAACCGGTCCGTCCAGGACGTCGACGGGTTCCCCAAGAACATGCCGTTCTCGCTTCGGATCAGCTTGACGCCGTGCAATACGAGCGCGTTGTCGACCACGACGTCCGCGACGGCGACCAGGCTCCCTTTGTTGATCTCACGCGTGATCTTGGCCTGAAACTGCATCACTTTCCTCCTTTCCCGGTGAAGTTATCCGTCGGTCAACCGAAGGGATAGAACGTTAATCCGGTGTCCGCTTCCACTTCCTCTCTCGGAATGAACTCGGGGTCGCGGAAGCGTTCGCCGTACAGGCGGATCTGTTCGTCCGTCAGGTCGACCGTGCCGCCCGCTCCGTCATCGCCGGCGATGAGCAGCGGTCCGGCGTAGATCGCGCCGTTGATCCTGCGGTTGCCTTCCATCCCGATCAGCTTGGCTTCCTCGTTCCCGATGACGAACGCGTTGTCCTCGAACGGATAGGTGCATTCGATGTACCCGCCGACCGCGGCCTGCAGCGATTCCAGTGAATCCCGGATGCGCGAAACGTACGGCGGCAGCCCGGGCTCCAGCACGAGCATCCGGAGACCGGACGGCTGCAGTTTTGCTTTGCTTTCGTCGAACGACTGCAGAAGCCTATATCCGAACAGGTCGCAGAAGTAGGCCCCGGCGGGCGTGCCCGGGACGGTTTCGTCCACGACGGCCACGTCGCTGACGGACATCGCCCGGCCGTTATAGCCGTCCGGAAAGTCCGTGTTGAACAGCCGGAAGACCACTTCCAGATCGGACGTCTGCACGTCCCCGTCGAAGACCTTGCAATAGCGGGACGGATCCGGCTGTCCGGCTTTTTCGACCGTCTGCGCGTAGGGCAGGAACCGGAGTCCGTCGCGGTCCAAAGACGGGTCCACCTGATAGAGTCGTATCCGCATGCGGTTGTCCTCCTTTTCTTTCAATCGTTCATTCAGCCGTCCGCGAACTGCTGTCCGAACGCTTCCTCATCCAGCAGTCCGGGTTCGTCCTCCTCCGGGCCATAGTCCATTGACCGGAGCGCGGCGTATGCCTGCTTTGCCCAAAGGGGCAGTTCGTTTTCGTCCGCTTCGCCGATGAAGTCCGAGCGGCGGAAGGATGCTTCCTCGCCGTCTTTCAGGAAGAGACCGAAGACGCGCGAACCCATCTTGCCCGGCTCGCACCCGAACCCGCTGCGCGCGTAGAAAAACTGGTTGTCTCCGTACAGGCGCGCGTCCGGCAGGTAGTCCGGCCGCAAAACCAGCACCTTGCCCCGGTAAACGGGATCTTCCGGCTTGGAGAGGCAGCATTCCTCCCCGTGCAGTTCGCGTTCGATGACGAACGCGCGGTACTGGTCGGTCAGTGCGTTCAGCGCCGCGCCCGGCATCTGCGCGATGCAGGCTTCGCCGAACATGTCCTTGCTGGTCGGGGTGCGGTAGGCGCCCGCCCAGGCCCGGTTGCTCCAGGTGAGGTCCGGTTCCCGCAGGCGGCGGTAGACGTTGTAGGACAGCAGCGTGCCCACGCGGTCGATGCCGAACGTCCGGCTCAGTTTCGCGATGATGCCGTTCTCGAGCTTCCCGTCTTTCCAGCCGGCGTTCACCGTCTGCTCCATCGTTTCCTTCAAATGGAGATACGCCAGGTAATTCTCCTTCCACGGCAGCCGGGTCACGCTGTCTTTTAAACCGATGTATCCGAACCCGGCGTTGGATACCGCATGCCCGCTCACGGCGTCTGGCTCTCGGTGAACGCGGCCATCAGGGCGATGCACGACTCAATGGATTCCACCGCGCCGCGCAGGCTTTCCGCCATGGTGCGCATCAGGGTCTTGAAGTCTTTGCCGGTCTCCTTGTCGTTCTTCTTCATATCCGTTTCCTTTCCGCACGCTGCGTTTTCATTGTCCGGTCCGTCTTCTTCGTATTCATTGTCATTCTCATTGTAATTGTCTTCGTCCGCGAAATACACGTTCGGCCGGCCGTTTTCGTCGAACATCTCGAGCTGATCCTCGTCGCAGTCCGTGAAATCCGGTTCCGGCAGCGGGCATCCGTTCCGGTCGATCACTTCCGGCGTCATGAGGTCGCAATAGTCCCGCCAGCGCAAAGCCGGGATGTCCGGGAAGAGATAGGGCCGTCCGAGCACGATGGTGCCGTCCGCCAGATACGTCATGCTGATGTCCCGCCTGCCCCGCATCAGCGAGGGCGGGATCCAGAGTTCGCTTTTTTTGCTGATCCGCCGCTGCCCGTAATACCGGACGACCGGGGCGGACAGTCCGCAGTCGTTTTTTTCGTTCACAGCTGTTTTCGCCTTCCTTTCCCGTGTTCGTTCTTTTTGTTTCCTGTTTCCGTCTTTTCCGTTTCGGCTTTTTGCGTTTCGGGTTCCGGAGAGACCGTTTCCTTCCGGTCGTAGTAGGTGCAGTGTCCGCACGACGGGCAGGCATAGACGCACAGCCGGCAGCGGAAATCGCAGGAGGTCAGGCTCTCGTCCGGATTTTCGGCGTCCGGGTCCCGGCAGGGGCGTCCGTCCTTTCCTTCCCTGTATCCGATGAAATACCCGTCCCGGAATTTTGCTTTCGAGCTTTCCGCCTTTCCTGCGACAAGGCCTTTTGCGAAGGCGCTCTCGGCGCGCTTGCGGTTGCGTTCCGCCAGGTAGCCCAGATCCGTCCGGTCGCACACGATCTTCCCGTCTCTCACGTACATGAGGATCATCCGGTCCTGCCCGGATTTGGACGCCGAGCCCAGGGAGGTAAAGAGATCGCTCAACTGCCCGGCCGGGAATTCGCCGATGCGCTCCACGCGGGACGCGTCCATGCTTTGTTCGGTCATTTCCTGTGACATGCTGTTCCTTTCTTTATTTCGGGGTTCCGTTTTCACATACTGATCTTCGGGTCGGACAGGAAGACCGTTTCGTCGCCGGTCTCCTCCCACAGGTCTTCGCCGAACCTGGTCGCCTCTTCGCGGTTCTCCGGTTCGTATTCCTCGGTCAGCCGTCCGCCGGCGTAGCGGCAGCGGCCGCAGTTGTAGCCGATGTCCTCGTCCGCCCAGGCGTGCGTGAAGGACGCGTCCGGGAAGCGTTCGGCCAGCGCGCGGATGACGGGATGGGGCGCGGTCCAGGCGGTCTCGAACCGGAGGACGCCGTCCCCTTCGTACCGGCAGTCGTAGGCGTTCCATTTCGTGTTCCAGTTGTCCGGATCCGTCCGCCATTCGTACCAGGTCGACGCCCCGTATTTCAACAGGTTTCCGACGGCCTGTCTGCCCAGTGCGAGCATTTCCTCCGTCGTCCAGCCGGGCGCCGTCTCCTCCAAAGCGGTTGCCGGCAGGTCCCCCTTGTGGGTGGTGAACAGCCGGTCGCCGTTCGTTTTCCGCAGCAGCTCTTCGAAGTCCTTTTCGGACAGTTTCTCTTCCCTGTCCCCGAACCAGTCCGCATGCGGGTTCAGCGCGGTCAGGTAGACTTCCATCGCGTGGAAGGTCCTGCTGCTCGCTTCGATGTTCAGTTCCTCCGGCATGGGGATCAGTTTGTTGAAATCCACCGTCCCGTAGCCGGTCCGTGCGTCGCCCGGATCGGGATCCGCCTGAACGGTTTGCAGGATCTCCTCCAGCCGCGGCGGTGTGCATTCGATCCGCAGTTCGTTGATCACATGATTGGGCATGCGTATTCCTTTCTGTTCTTTTTTGGTTCTCGTTTTTTTCTAAAAAGGCGGGATTCTCCGGTAACCGTACAGGATCGGTATCATACAGGGAGGAAGGCGTTTTCGTTTGCTTCCCCTTCTGTTCGGGCCGCCGACGCCCGACCGCTTTCGTTTCTCTGCGGAAGTATCATTGTGTCGCTCAGGATCATTGCTGCCGGGTCCTGGGTGTGCCCCGTTGACCGCGGTCCGGTGTTCTCGCTCGGCAGGCCCTGTTCGAGAGCCGGCGTCCTGGCGTCCGTCCGCGGAAGCTTTCCCGGTTCTTACGCGGGCAGAGCGTGCCGTTCCGGAGATTCCCGTATTCAGTTATCAAGGTCCGAAGACGCCCGCTCCTTTTTGCGGGACCGGGCGCCTCAACCGGGGTTCCGGAACGACCGGAGCTGTTTTGTCCCCCCCACTTTCCCTATGAGGAATTTCAGAGGGCCGTTTAGACGAAATTTTTTGAAAATTCTTTAAAAAAATTTCAGTTTTCGCCCGTCAGGCGGGTAAACGTGCGCAAATAATCCGCGCGCAGGCGGCCGATGGCGCGCCGGAGCGCGTACTCGACGGTCGTCCGCGGGATCCCCGTTTCACGGGCGACCGCATAATCGCTCATCCCTTTCGGATCGTCCAGATACATCCGTTTCACGATCTTTTTTTCGTCTTCCGGCAGACGCTCCACCGCTTCAAGCAGCCATTCGTGCAATTCGTCGCCTTCGGACGCGGGTTCGGCCGGAAACTCGTATTCCCCCTCCTCGCACAATTGATCCAGCGACAATTCGTTCCTGATCCGCTCCCCCTCCGCGTGATTCATCTGCTTGCGCTTCACATCCCAGGCTTTGAATTCCTCCGGAGTCACTTCCATCGCGTTGACCGTTCCGTGTTCGCCCCACAGAACGATCAGCCGGCGCGCCCGGTTCGCCTGCC
>JAGACN010000119.1 GCA_017614095.1 Clostridia bacterium
CAAGCGAGAAAGTATTCTATCCGGACGGCGTCGACTGCCGGGCGGGCAGGGGACTGACGCTGATCCGCAATCCCGGAAAGGCCGCGCGCGAACTGGAATCCGAAGCCTGGGGGCTCCGGCATGCCGCGCTCTTTCTTTTTGACGAAACCGGGCTCCTGACCGAAATGGGCGGCTATCTGGTCCCCGACACGGACGCGTCGAAGGGAAGCACGCAGGACCGGGTCACGCTTCCGGCCGGCGGATTTGCCGTCGCGTTCGGGGACGACGGGGATCCCTGGCTGTTCGACTGCTGGCACGAGGTGATGGAGGACGCCATCCTCTACAACGCCACGCTGGTCCCGGACCATCCGCTCTACGCCTCCTACGATCCGGAAACGAACGCCCTCCGGATGGTCCTTCCCGCGTTTACGGAAGCGGAGGAACCGGCCTTCCGGATCCTGTTTTTAGGCAACAGCACCCTGTATTTCAACGGCTGCCCGAAGAAATTCCGCGGCCTCTGCCGGATGGCGGGCATTCCCGTCCGGGTGCGCTACTGCACGTTCGGCGGAGCTTTCCTGTACCAGTACGCCGATCCGGAAACCGAACAGGGACGTCTTTTCCGGAAGGTGCTTTCCGAAGAAGCCTTCGACTACGTCATCCTGCACGACGCGCAGGCCGCCACGCTGGAACAGGCGTCCGAGGCGCTCCGCGTGCTGCTGCCCCTGATCGACGAAAACGGGGCGCGGCCGCTGTTCCTGAACCGGTACTATCCGGCGGCTGAGCCGGAGCGGTACCGCGAAAAGGCGCCGGAAATGGAAAAACTGTACCGCGACCTGTCCTGGCTGTTCCGCATCCCCGGTTCGCCCGCCGGACGGGCGTTCACCATCTGCCGTGAAAAATATCCGGACATCGATCTGTACGCGGGAGACCGCTCCCATCATTCGTCCGCCGGCAGCTATCTGATCGCCTGCACCCTGCTGGGCACGCTGTTTTCCGCGGACGCGTCGGGCAATCCCTACGAAGGCGGCCAGGATCCCCTGACCGCGGCACGTCTGCAGGCATGCGCGGACGAAGCCAACCGCGCGGAACGGGCGGACCCGGCTTTCCGGTACGCCGCCGCCGCCCAGGGACTGGAGGCCGGCTCGCTGGAGGACACCCAGGATCTGTCTCTGCTCGCCGCGGAGGAGGGATCCGTCCTGCTGCGCAACGACGGCACACTGCCGCTGGCGCCGGGCGCTTCCGTCGCGCTGTTCGGCCGCATGCAGACCGAATACATCAAGAGCGGGACCGGATCGGGCGGTAAGGTGCACGCGCCGTTCGTTCCCTGCATCCGCGAGCGGCTGGCCGCGGAGGGACTGGAGCTGGACGCGGACGTGACGGCGGCCTACGACGTCTGGATCGCCGAGCACCCCATCGACCGCGGAGACGGCTGGTCCTGTCCGTGGAACCAGGAGGAAATGCCGCTGGACGAGACGCTGGTCAAAGCCGCGGCCGGGCGGAACGAGACGGCGCTGTATATCATCGGACGCACGGCCGGAGAAGCAAAAGACTGCTCCGGCACGCCCGGCAGCTACTATCTGACCGAAACGGAAGAATCCAATCTGCGGCTGCTGACGTCGCTGTTCCGGCACGTGGCGGTCTTGCTGAACATCGGGAACCAGATGGATCTGTCCTGGATGGAGACGATACCCGTTTCCGCCGTGCTCTGCCTGTGGCAGGGCGGCATGATGGGCGCGATCGCCTGCGGCCGGCTGCTGACCGGACGCGCCAATCCGAGCGGAAAACTGGCGGACACCATCGCCCTGCGGCTGGAAGACTATCCCTCCGAAGGGCATTTCGGCGATCCCGCCGAGAACGAATACGAAGAAGACATCTACGTCGGCTACCGGTATTTCGAGACTTTCGCTCCGGAACGGGTCCAGTTCCCGTTCGGGTTCGGGCTCTCCTATACCACTTTCTCCGTCGTGACCGACTATTGCGCGTTCGACGGAAAGCACGCGGTGGCCGCCGTCTGGGTGACGAATACCGGGAACGTGGCCGGAAAGGAAGTCGTCCAGTGGTACGTATCCGCGCCGCAGGACGGCATCGGGACGCCCGCGCGCCGGCTGGTCGCCTTTGCGAAGACGGGGCTGCTGGAACCGGGCGAATCCGAACAGATCTGCATGCACGCGGACGTCTCCTCGTTCGCTTCCTATGACGATTCCAAAAGCTGCTGGCTGCTGGAGGAAGGAGAATACGTCTTCCACATCGGGCAGGACGTCCGGAAGGCGAAAGCCGTCTGGCGCTTCCGGTCGCCCGAACGCGTCCTCCGGTCCTGCCATCCGCTGCTGACGCCCGAGAAGCCCATCTGCCGGCGGACCCTGAAGGGGCCGGCATGGACGCCGGAGCTTCCTCCGTACGAAGGGGATCCGGTCCCGCCCTGCAAGCCGTTCACCGGAGACAAGGGCATCCGGCTTCCGGACGTTGCCGACGGCAAAGCCTCCATGGCGGATTTCCTCGCCCAGATCCCGGACGAGCAGCTGATCTATATGGTCCGCGGCGAAGGCATGAACAGCCCCAAGGTCACGGCCGGTTCGGCCGGCGCGTTCGGCGGGGTCACGGACGAACTGCTCGACTACGGCATCCCGATCCTGTGCGCTTCGGACGGCCCGTCCGGCGTCCGGCTTGCCGGAGACGCGACGGCGGAAGTGCAGGCGGACGGGACCAGGGAGCGGAAGGGCTCCATCGCGACGGCATTGCCGAACGGGACGCTGCTTGCCTGCACCTGGAACACGGATCTGGTCCGGGAGCTGTATTTCTACGAGGGCATCGAGATCCGGCTCTACAACATCGACACCATCCTCGGCCCCGGCATCAACATTCACCGGCATCCGCTCTGCGGACGCAATTTCGAATACTTCTCCGAATGCCCCGTCCTGACCGGAAAGATCGCCTCGGCCGCCCTGCGCGGGCTGGAGGAGGCGGGCATCGCCGGAACGGTCAAGCATTTCTTCGGAAACAGTCAGGAGACCAACCGGGTGGGATGCAACGCGGTCATGTCCGAACGCGCCGCGCGCGAGATCTACGTCAAGGCGTTCGAGATCGCCGTGCGCGAAGGCGGCTGCCGCTCCGTCATGACCTCCTACAACCCGGTCAACGGCCTGTGGTCGGCCAGCAATCCCGGACTGACCCGCGACCTGCTCCGGGGCGAATGGGATTTCGACGGCGTGGTGATGACCGACTGGTGGGCGAACGTGAACGCGGACGAGCCCGGAAAACCGGACACGGTCAGCCTGCACCGGATGGTCCGCGCGCAGAACGACGTCTTTATGCCGACGCCGGACGCGAAGACCCGCCAGGACCGCCTGGAGGAATCGCTGAAGAACGGGGCGCTCACCCGTTCGGAACTGGTCGTGTGCGCGGAGCATATCTGCCGGTTCGCCATGCGGACGCCCGCTTTCCTGCGGATGCGTTCGGGCGAAAAGCCGCTGACGCAGAAGGCCGTTTCCGCCGAAGGATTCGTTGAGATCGCGCGGCGCGACGACCCGGGATCCGGGGAACAGATGTCCGTTTCCGGGCCGACCGGTCTGTGCGCGGCCGAATTCGTCCTGCGCGCGAAGGATACCGGCGACCAGCTGGCGCAGCGGACGCTCCTGCTGCGGGTCGACGGCGCGTGCGCCGCGTCTGTGACGCTGTCCCCCTCGGAAGGGAAGCAGACCGTCCTGCGCGCGTTCACCATGATCTCCGGAGAACGCAAACTGGCGCTGGAATACCGGCCGGACGAGATCGAAGTGGAGACCGTCCGCTTCCTGGTCCCTCCCGCCCAGGCATAGAGAAGCAAAAAAGAAAAGGAGCAGGCGCGTTTTACCGCGCCCGTTGACCGCCATGGAATTTCTGTACCACAAATCGCTCGACCGTCTCCACGTGAACGTCCTCCCGGACCGTTCCTATTATATCCCGTACCCGTCTTTGGAAGCCGCGCTGGACCGCCGGCCCGGAGACCGGTCCGGAAGCGGCTGCTACCAGTCGCTGTCCGGCGAATGGGGCTTCCAGTGGTTCCCGTCCGAACATGCCCTTCCGGCCTTTACGGAGGAGGGGTTCCGGCCGAACGCGACCCTTCCGGTCCCGTCCTGCTGGCAGACCTTCGTCACCCGGGGATACGACGTTCCGAACTATACGAACATCCGCTATCCGTTCCCGGTCGATCCGCCGTCCGTGCCGGATGAAAACCCGTGCGGACTGTACGACCGGACCTTCACCGTCCGAAAGCATTCCGGCCGGCTCTATCTCCTGCTGGAAGGCGTGGATTCCTGCTTCTATCTGTATCTGAACGGCGTTTTCGCCGCCTACAGCCAGGTCTCCCACTGCACGTCCGAGATCGACGTCACGCCCTATGTGCGCGAAGGGGAGAACCGGATCCAGATCCTCGTTTTCAAATGGTGCGACGGCTCCTACCTGGAGGACCAGGACAAGTTCCGCCTGTCCGGCATCTTCCGCGACGTCTATCTGCTTTACAGACCGGAAGACCATATCCGGGACGTTTCCGTCCGCGCGGAACTGAAAGAAGACCTTTCGGCCGGGACCGTGCGCGTGGATACGGACGCGGAAGGCGTCGCATGCGTCCTCTGCGAAAAGGACGGAACGGGCTGGAAAAAGCTGCCCGGATTGCATGTCGAAAAGCCCGCGCTGTGGTCGGACGAAACGCCGGACCTCTACCGGCTGGTCGTTTGCGCGAACGGGGAGTTCATCCCGTTTGACGTCGGCTTCCGCCGTCTGGACGTGCGCGGCAGGACGATATACCTGAACGGACGTCCGGTCAAGGCGAAAGGCGTCAATCGGCACGACAGCCATCCGGTCCGCGGCTACGCCGTGACGCTCGAGGACATGCGCGAAGATCTGTTCGTGATGAAGCGCCATCACATCAATATGATCCGGACCTCGCACTATCCGAACGACCCCCGCTTTTACGAACTCTGCGATTTCTACGGGCTGATGGTCTGCGACGAGGCGGATCTGGAGACCCACGGCATGCAGCTGGAAGGGAACTGGGACCGTCTGACCGACGATCCGGCGTGGGAGGAGGCCTACCTGGACCGCGCCCGCCGGATGCTGGAGCGGGACAAGAACTTCCCCTGCGTCATCATGTGGTCGGTCGGCAACGAGTCCGGCATCGGACGGAACCACGCCGCGATGGCCGCCTACTACGCGCGCCGGGGAGGCGACCGGCTGATCCATTCGGAAGACGAGACCCGCCGCCGCGTGGATCTGCTGCACGATCCGGCAAGGGCGGGCGAAGCCAACTGTCCGTTCATCACCGTCGACAGCCGGATGTATCCGTCTCCGGAGGAGATCCGGCGGGATTATCTGGAAAACCCCGTCTGCGCGTATCCCTTCTTCCTGTGCGAGTATTCGCACGCGATGGGGAACGGCCCCGGGGATCTGAAGGACTACTGGGATCTGATCGACGCGTACGACGCCTTTTTCGGTGGCTGCGTCTGGGAATTCTGCGACCATTCCGTCCGGAACGCGGACGGGCACGACACCTACGGCGGGGATTTCGGAGACGAGCCGAACGACGCGGAATTCTGCGTGGACGGGCTGGTCTATCCCGACCGGAAACCGCATACCGGCATGTTGGAATACAAGCAGGTCATCAAGCCGTTCGACGCCTGCGTCCGGGACGGCAGACTGATCGTCCGCAACAAGCGGTTCTTCAAGGATCTGAGTGATCTGTATATCGACTGGACGGTCGAAGAGGACGGTGCCGAAACGGAAAGCGGAAGGATCGCGGACCTGGCGGTGCCCCCGCAGTCCGAAGGCTCTTTCGATCTGCCCGCAGGCGTTCTGCGGACCGGAAAGCGCCGCTATCTGACCCTCTTCTTCCGAACGAAATACGAAACGCCCTGGCAGCAGGCAGGCGGCGACACCGGCTTCGTGCAATGGCCGCTGTGCGGTTCTGACCCGCAGGCCGGCCCGGACCGGGAGGATAGTTCTTTCCGCCGGGAAGGGACCGACTGGGTCTCGGGCGGCATCCGCGTCCGGAACGGGGAACTTCTGCTGCCCGGCTGCGAAGGCCCCGGTTTCCTGACGGTCTTCCGCGCACCGACGGACAACGACCGGTATATCAAGGAGACCTGGCACGAAGCGGGCTACTGGCCGGACGACCTGCCGGCGGGGACAAAACGCACGGTCTATACGCCGGTCGAAGAAAGCGAACGGGAACTGCGGTATGCCTTCCGCATGCGCGGAAAGGACGACGTGACCATCGCGGAGGGGACCGTTTCGTTCAAGCCGGTCCCGGACGGCGTGTCCGTACGCGTCCGCGCGGAGCGGAACACGGATCTGATCTGCCTGCCCCGGTTCGGTTACGAATGGCATCTACCGGAGGCCTACCGCTTCGCGGACTATTTCGGACTCGGCCCGTACGAGAGCTACGCGGACAAGCGCCGCGCCTCGCGGATGGGCAGGTTCTCCGTCGACGCGGAGACGCATTTCGAACCCTATCTGCGTCCGCAGGAAAACGACGCGCACGCGGATACGGAGGAACTGGTCTTTTCCGGAAACGGACAGCTGCCCGCACTCCGGTTCGACGCGGGGGAGAAGCCCTTCTCGTTCAACCTGAACCGCTACGGAAGTGCCGAGATGGCAAGCCGGAAGCATCACTACGAACTGCAAAAGCAGCCTTTCGCCGTCCTGAACGTCGATGTCCGCCAGGACGGGATCGGTTCCAATTCCTGCGGGCCGCTGCCGGACGCGAGATACCGGCTGAGCGAGAAAGAACTGGACTTCTCGTTCACCGTCCGGACGGACGCGCGGAAAGCGTAGGGAAAAGGACAATAGAAAACGGCAAAACAAAAAAGGATCGGTCAAATATTCCGGTCCTTTTTGGCTGTTCGGATTGTCAGCGGAGGTAGGAAGCCTCCTCCTTGGTGGGCAGGGATGAGATCCCGCCGATGCGGGAGGCGGTCAGCAGGGAGATGTTGTTGGCGAACCTTGCCGCCCGTTCGATGTCGCCGGTCTCCAGATATTCGCCGATCAGCGCCGCGGAGAACGCTTCGGACGCGCCGGTGATGTCCAGCGGGTCGGCGTCCGACGACACGACCGCGCTGAAATATTTACCGTCGTACAGGAAGCAGCCGCGCTTGCCGAGCTTCAGGATGACGTATTTGACGGGGAACCGCTTGCAGAGATTGTAGCAGGCGAGTTTTTTCTTTTCCTCGTTGCCGCCGACATCTTCGGCGAATGCCTCGGCGTCCTGTTCGTTGATCAGCAGGATCTCCGTCTGGCTCAGCCGTTCAAAGGGGAAGTCCGCCAGACTGGGTCCTTCCAGACCGACGTCCAGGAAGAAGGGAAGTCCCTGCGCCGCAGCCGCGGAAGACGCCCGCAGAATGGCCGAGCGCGGCAGTTCCATCGACAGCGCGACGGCGTCCGGATAGCAGGACAACGCGTCTTCGATCTGGCTGCCGGACAGGTTCTGATTGGCGCCCGGAAGCCGGACGGTGCGGACGGAACGGGGGCTCTCCTGAAGGGTGATCGTCATGCCCGTCTGCAGTTCGCGGTCGGTCGTGACGTTGGAAATGTGCAATCCCTCGTTGCGGCAGATGCCGATCAGCCGGTCTCCGTAGTAGTCGTCGCCCACGCGTCCGCAGAAAACGGCGTCATAGCCCAGCCTGCCGGCCGCGACGGCCGTCAGCATGCCGTGTCCGCCGGGGCTGAACGCGTAGGAACCGTTCGGGACGGTCGGCGTCGGAAGAGACGTGTAATGCGGGGCGTTGACGGCGAAACAGATTTCCGCGCTTCCCGCGAACAGAATTCTTTTTCTCGACATAATGAGCTCCCCCTGATCGCTTTTTCGAAAGAGTTGCTTCATTATACCCCGTTTCGGGCGGATTGTCAACCGTATTTCTACGCCTTCGGGGGCAAACGAAGCCCGTTTCCGCGCCGGTTCCGGGCGGACGTTTTTTTGCGCGAACCGCTGCCGTTTGTCTTGACAAAAGACAGGGAAAATGTTAAAATACAGCAAATAATATGGAGGAGTATGTGCTGTGGGCAGAGTGATCTTCGTGACTGCGTTCAAAGGCGGCGTCGGCAAAACGACGGTTTCCGCCGGTCTGGCCTGCGCTCTCGCAACACTCGGAAAGAGGGTCTGCGTCCTGGACGCGGATTTCGGCATGCGCTGCATGGACCTCGTTCTCGGGATGGAGGACGCCGCGCTGTACGATTGCTACGACGTGCTGACCGGCAACTGCGAGCCGGGCGCCGCGATCGTTTCCGTCAACGGATACCGGTCCCTGTGGTTCGCCCCTGCGCCCATCCGCTACAGCGGGGATCCGCTGCCGCGGGAACGGGCGGACGCGTTTTTCGCCTATCTGCGCGAACAGTTCGATTTCTGCATCGTTGACTCATCCGCCGAACTGTCCGACTACTACCGGCTGTTCGCCGACGAATCCGACGAGGCGGTCGTCGTGACGCTGCATCAGTCCACCGCCATCCGGGCCGCCGAGAAGACGGCCGCCAATCTGGCCTCCTTCGGCTTCCGGAACGTCCATCTGGCCGTCAACTGCTACCGGGACGAGGAAGCGAGGAAGGGAAACCTTCCGGGGCTTGCCGAGATCATCTACCGGTCTTCGGTCGCGCTCCTGGGCGCGGTCCCGTTTTCCGACCGGATTCAGGTCGACCAGGAGGCCCGCAGGCTTCCGTTTACCGGACGGGACTACGAGCGGCTGCGGCCCTACGAAGCCGCCTATCTGAACATCGCGCTCCGCGTCCTCGGCGTATGGGTCCCGCTCCGCGAGGGCATCGACCGGCCGGAACGCAAAAAGAAAGCGCTGAAAAAAGCGCGCGGACAAATCTGACCATTCCAAATTACAGATCTCCCGGCGGCCGGACGGTCGGATCGGGTAACAAGCAGGAGGTTCGTATGAACATAGCCATCATCGCGAACGACAAAAAGAAGGAACTGATCACCGAATTCTGCATGGCATATTGCGGAATCCTTTCCAGATACAACATCTGCGCGACGGCAACGACCGCCAAGTACATCAGCGAGGCGACCGGGCTGCAGATCGAAAAACTGCTGGCCGGCTTCCACGGCGGACCCGAGCAGGTGGCGTCCAAGATCGCCTACGGCGAAGTGGACCTGCTGCTCCTGCTGTGCGATACGAGCGACACGCAGGAATACATGAACACGCTGGTCCCGCTGGTACGCGCGTGCGATATGCACAATGTCCCGGTCGCGACGAACATTGCCACCTCGGAAGCGCTGATCCTTGCGCTTGACCGCGGCGATCTGGACTGGCGCGAAAACGCCAAAGACATGACGCTCTGAGGGGCCGGAAGAGGAGAACAGCCATGAAAATCACACCGGTGGAGGGCATGCACGACTATCTGCCTTCCGAAGCCGATCTGCGGGACCGCCTGCTGGCGGAGATTCTGGACGTCTACCGCGCCAACGGGTTCCGGCACATCGAGACGCCGATCGTCGAGAGTCTGGAAAACCTGGAAAACAGCGACGGCGGCGACAATCTGAAACTGATCTACAAACTGCAGAAGCGGGGCCAGAAACTGGACAGCGCCCTCGCGGCGGGCGATTACGGCCGTCTGTGCGATCTGGGGCTGCGGTACGATCTGACGCTTCCGCTCTCCCGCTACTACGCGGCACACAAGAACGATCTGGAAACGCCCTTCAAATGCATCCAGACCGGACGGGCCTACCGGGCCGAACGGCCTCAGAAAGGCAGGCTCCGCGAATTCGTCCAGTGCGACATCGACATCCTCGGCTCCGAGAGCGCCGACTGCGAGATTGAACTGATCACCGTTACGGCGGAAGCGCTCCTGCGCGTCGGCATCCGGGACATCCGCATCCGGGTCAACCACCGGAACCTGCTGCGCAACCTGATCGTCTTCTGCGGACATCCGGAAGAGGCGGCGGACACCATCTGCGTCACCATCGACAAGGCGGACAAGATCGGATTCGACGGCGTGCGCGCGGAACTGCTGGAAAAGGGCTGCGGCGAAGCGGAAACGGACAGACTGCTGACCGCGCTGACGGAAAAAGGAACGCTGGACGAACTGGCGTCCTGCGGATGCGCGGACGAAACGGCCGCCATCGCGGAACTGCTGAAACAGACGAACGAACTGGCCGACGGCGCCTACACGGTGGTCTTCGACGCCACGCTGGTGCGCGGGCAGGGCTACTATACCGGGATGGTCTTCGAGATCGAATGCCCGTCCTTCGGCGGAACGGTCGCCGGCGGAGGCCGGTACGACCGTCTGGTCGGTAAATTTGACGGAACGGACGTGCCCGCGGTCGGGTTCTCCATCGGGTTCGAGCGGATCTATTCCGTTCTGGCCGAGCGGGGCGGACTGCCGGGCGGCCGGGAGCGGCTGGCGCTCTTCTACGACGAAGGGCGGATATCTGACGCCATCCGGTACGCGCGGACGCTGAAAGACCGGTGGGACGTGACGCTCGTGCGGAAAAAGAAAAAAGTCGGCAAACAGCTCGCGCAGGCGGAGGCGCAGGGATACGCATACGCGGAGTTTTTGGAGAATCCGGGCGAGCGCAAACCGCTCGGCGGAGGAGAAAACGCATAGGACCGGCCGGCATACCGGCCGCGAAACTCCGGGAACAGCCCGGAGTTTCCGCCGTCTGTAACCGGTTTCCCGGGAAGGGAAACGCGGATCACTATTTGGAAAAGACGAAAGGAATAGACAATCATGACTGAGTTATTGGGATCGGACCGCAGAACGCATTACTGCGGCGACTTGCGCAGAGAGGACGCCGGCAAGCGCGTCTGCGTGATGGGATGGGTGAAAAAGCGCCGGAATCTGGGAAATCTCCTGTTTGTGGATCTGCGCGACCGTTCGGGCTACTGCCAGCTGGCATTCGACGACACGACGGATCCCGCGCTGTTCGAAAAGGCGAACGGATGCCGCAACGAATATGTGCTGAGCGCGACCGGGACCGTCCGGGTACGTTCCAGCATCAATCCGGACATTCCGACCGGTGAGGTCGAGATCTTCGTGGAGACGCTGAAGATCCTCGGCGAGAGCGAGACGCCGCCCTTCGAGATCACCGACGACTGCAAGACCGCGGAGGACATCCGCCTGAAATACCGCTATCTGGATCTGCGCCGCTCCAAACTGCAGCAGAACATCCTCTTCCGCCACCGCGTGGCGAAAGTGACGAGAGACTATTTCGACGAGAACGGATTCGTCGAGATCGAGACGCCGTACCTGATCCGGTCGACGCCGGAAGGCGCGCGCGACTATCTGGTCCCCTCCCGCGTCCATCCGGGCACGTTCTATGCGCTGCCGCAGTCTCCCCAGCTGTACAAGCAGCTGTCGATGGTGGCCGGCTTCGACCGGTATTTCCAGATCGCACGCTGTTTCCGCGACGAGGACCTGCGCGCAGACCGTCAGCCGGAATTCACCCAGATCGACCTGGAAATGAGCTTCGTGGATATGGAGGACATCTTCCGCGTCGCCGAAGGCTACATTTCCCGTCTGTTCAAGGAAGTGCTCGGCGTCGAGATCCCGATGCCCATTCCGCGCTATACCTATCAGGAAGTCATGGAACGCTTCGGCTCGGATAAGCCGGATATGCGGTTCGGCATGGAGATCTCGGATCTGTCGGATGCGGTCCGGCAGTGCGGATTCTCCGTGTTCACGAACGCGCTGGAAGAAGGCGGCAGCGTCCGCTGCATCGTCCTGAAGGGCGCCGCGGAGCAGATGACCCGCAAGGAGATCGACAAACTGGTCGAATACGCGAAAGGCTGCGGCGCGAAAGGCGTCGCGTGGGTCCGCCGCGCCGAACAGGTCAGCTCCTCCTTCCTGAAATTCCTGACGGAAGAGGAGACGGAGGCCGTCTACCGCGCTTCCGGATGCGAACAGGGCGACATTCTGCTGGCCATGGCGGAGCCGGACACCAACCGCCTGCTGTATCTGCTCGGCCAGCTGCGTCTGGAGGCGGCGAACCGCCTCGGCATCCGCCGGGAAGGCTATTCTTTCCTGTGGGTAGTGGAATTCCCCTTCTTCGAATACGACCGCGAGTCCGGCGAATGGCTGGCGATGCATCATCCGTTCACCGCGGTGATGGACGACTGCCTGCCCTATCTGGAAACGGACAAAGGCCGCGTCCGGGCAAAATGCTACGACCTGGTTTTGAACGGCATCGAACTGTCGTCCGGCTCCATCCGGATCACGGATCCGGTGCTGCAGGCCAAGATTTTCGAACTGCTCGGCCTGAGCGACGAGGAAGCGCACGCGAAATTCGGCTATCTGCTGGACGCCTTCCGCTACGGCGCGCCGCCGCACGGCGGCATGGCCATCGGCCTCGACTGGCTGGTGATGCAGATGGTCGGTGCGGATACCCTGCGCGACGTCGTGGCTTTCCCGAAGGTGCAGAACGCGTCCGAAC
>JAGACN010000013.1 GCA_017614095.1 Clostridia bacterium
TACCTGTACGGCGTTTACAGGGGATATCTCCTGTCGCTCTACGACAGCGGAAAGAACAAGACCGTCTTCGTCAACTACTATCTGGACTGCGGAGAGGACGAATCGGATTCCATCCGGCTGATGGAGCTGTCCGAACAGCTGAAGTCCATCCTTTCTTCGCAGGTCATCCTGGACCTTTCCGTCCAGCCCGACGGGCTCTCGTATACCCTTGCCTGCTCCTTCGACGAATTCTTCGAACTGCTGGAAGACGTTCTGTCCATGCTGAACGAATCCGGGATCGCGGGCGTATCCAAATGCAGCAATTGCGGAAACACGCTCGGAAAGCGGTTCCCCAAGAAGGTGCTGGTCGGCAAGAACAATTATCTGGTCTGCGACCACTGCGCGCTGGAAGCTTTGGAAAACAGCAAGAACGTCACGGCCGAAAAGGCTTCCGCTCCCGCGCGGACCGGTCTCGGCCTGTTGGGAGCGCTCGCCGGCGGGCTGATCGGAACCTTTATCTGCTTTGCTTTGTATCAGTGGATTTATCCGCTGATCGGGGGCACCGGCTTCGATTTCCGCTACATTTTTACTGCCTGCGGACTGCTGACCGCGTTTCTCGTGTATAAGGGCTACACGCTGCTCAGCAAGAAAGCCAGTATGGGCGAAGCGGTCATCGTGACCGTCTGCTCCCTGCTCTTTACGGCCATCGGCCAGTACGCGGGCTCCTTTGCGAGCTACGCGAAGCTGCAGGGGTTCACGCTGTTCGACGCAATGCGGGTCCCGTCCATGTGGCTCATCCATCTCCGGTCCACGGTCGATACCAGCCTGATGACCGACCAGACGGTGCTGGACACCTACAACGTAGCGCCTCTGTTCTACCGTCTGCTGTTCATCAGCCTGCTGTTTGCGCTGATCGGCTCCATCCTGTTCCAGGTCGGATTCTTCGAAAAGAACAGGACGAAAAAGGTCCAGGTCGAAGTGGAGACCTACAAGGGACCGAGAGAAACGGAACAGGCTTCTCCCGCTTCCGAACCGGACGGCGAAACGGAACCCGATAACGAATAAACGCATCGCTGAAAAAAGAGCTCACCCGGCTGACGGATGAGCTCTTTTCGTTCAGTTGAAGAAGAATTGCAACGCCCTCTGGATCCACTGATCCCAGAATTCCCAGGTATGCGAGCCGGGGCCTTCCTCGTACGTGACCGGGATCCCGCTTTCCTTGAACGATCGCATGGCCGTCTGGTTGTTTTCGTACAGGAAGTCTTCCGTACCGACGCATGCGAACAGACGGGGCACCGGCTGGCCCGCGGGCAGTCTGGAAGCGACAGCCAGCAGATCGTTGTCGCTGCCTTCCAGTTTGGAGAGGTCGCCGAAGATCTGCGAATAGCCGGAATTACGTTCAGCCTGCCTGCAGTAGGTGATATCCAGCACGCCGGACAGCGACGCGGCAGCCGCAAACCGGTCCGGATTGCGCAACGCCAGCTTGAACGCGCCGTATCCGCCCATGGACAGGCCGGCGGCATAGGTGTCTTCCCGTTTGTCCGAGATCCGCGGGAAGAACTGTCTGCAGATGCGGGGCAGCTCATCGGAAATGTAGGTCCAGTAGCGCGGTCCGCACGCCATGTCCGTATAGTAGCTGATATCCGCGTTGGGCATGACGACGGCCAGGTTGTACGCGGACGCGTACCGCTCGATGGACGTCCTGCGCATCCAGATGGTCTGGTCGTCCGAATGGCCGTGCAGCAGGTACAGGACGGGATACGTTCCGTATTCCTCCCCTTTTCCTTCCAAGCCGATCTGGCCGACCGTCTTCTGCGGCAGGATCACTTCGATGGTCTGGCATTTTCCGAGCACTTCGGAAAAGAAATGAACAGTCAGATGTGCCATGCGTTTTCCTCCTTGATCACGGGATCAGTACGGTTTTCGGTGCGGACGTGAACGAGCAGAAGGTGGCGACGGACTGCTCCAGGCGGAAAACGACCGTGTTCCCGTCGTCCGGCTGATACATGCGCTTCAGTTCCGGATAGGCGTCCAGCATGTGCACGCGCGCTTCCGTCCGGTCGTCCTCGACGGCGCGTCCGGCAAGACGGATCCACGTCCCGTCCGTAAACGCGCAGATCTCGTAGTTCGGATTCGCGGCAAGCTGTCTGTACACCTGTTTGACCTTGCCGGTCTGGATGTACAGATGTCCCTCGAACAGATCGATGGTCCCGAACGGGCGGACGAACGGTTTGCCGTCCTCGACGGTCGCCAGGTAATAGGTGCCTGCTTTTTTCAGAAACGAATAGACTTCTTCCATGGACTGGTCTCCTTCTATGATTGTCTTGATGATCTCCTCGTCGGCCGGGCAGAACGGATAATCCGCCATCTCGCCGGGACGGACCCAGCGGATGTCCTGATGCTCCAGCAGTTTCGGCTCGCCCGACACGATGGACGCGTAATAGAGATAAAGGTGGATTGAAAGGTCCGGATAGAGATGGACGACGTCGAAAGCCGGAAGACCGACGGAGACCCGAACGTCCATTTCCTCCATGCATTCCCGTTCCAAAGCCTGCGCATGCGTTTCGCCCGGCTCCACTTTGCCGCCGACGAATTCCCACAAATTGGCGCGCGCTTTTCCGGAAGGCCGCTGACAAATCAGGATCTTTCCCTCCCGCACGATCAGGGCCGCAACGACTTCGGTCATACGGGGAAGGCTTCTTTCTCGAACTGATCGACGGCATCCGCGAAATCGTCGATCGCCGCCAGAACAACTTCCGGTCTGATCATATCGATGCCGGCGACCTTCAGGCTGTCGAGCGGAGATCTGGAATCGCCGCAGGAAAGGAACGCGAGATACTTCTTGACGTAGGACTCCCCTTCCGTTTCGATCCGTTTGACGATGGCGGACGCGGCGGAGATGCAGGTCGCGTATTTGTAAACGTAGAAGTTGTAGTAGAAGTGCGGAATGCGCATCCATTCGCATGCGATCTGTTTGTCGCAGACGACGCCTTTGCCGAAATAACGCCGGTTCAGTTCGTAATACGCTTCGCAGAGCGCGTCCTTCGTCAGCGGTTCGCCGGCTTCCGCCATCCGGTGTATGATCTGCTCATACTCCGCAAACATCGTCTGACGGTAGAGCGTTCCCTTGAACGTGTTCATCCGCTCGTCCAGCAGGTTCAGTTTCATGTCCCGGTCCTTGCAGTTCTTCAGCATGTAGTTGGAGAGCAGCAGCTCGTTGACGGTCGAGGCGACCTCCGCGACAAAGATGGTATATTCGCTGTTCTGCGGGAGGTTGGCTTTTCTGGAATAGTAGGAATGCATCGAATGGCCGGCCTCGTGCGCCAGCGTGGACACGTCGTCAAAGCGTTCCTGATAGTTCAGAAGGATGTACGGTTTGGAATCGAAGCAGCCGGAGCTGTAGGCGCCGCCGCGTTTTCCTTTCGACGGATAGACGTCCACCCAGCCCTCCTTCGTCAATCCTTTGCGCAGCGTGTCGACGTAGTCCTTCCCGAGCGGACGCAGCGCCTTCAGCACCAGTTCGACGGCTTCGTCGTAAGGATACGGACGGCTCTGCGAGGTGATCAGGGGCGCGTAGATGTCGTAGAGATGCAATGAAGAGACGCCCAGCATCCGTTTCTTCAATCCGTAGTAGCGGAAGAGCGGATCCAGATTCGTCCGGACGGTCTGGACCAAGTTGTGGTAAATGGCGGACGGCACTTCGTCGTCGAAAACGGACGCTTCGAGACTGTTCTCGAAATGGCGCACCTTCGCAAGCGCGATCTTTTCCTTGACGAATCCCTCCAGCAGTCCGGAGAAGGTGTTGCCGTACTGTCCGTAAGCCTTGTAGAGCGTACGGAACGCGGCCTGACGGACCTTGCGGTCGGACGACATCA
>JAGACN010000120.1 GCA_017614095.1 Clostridia bacterium
CGACGGATCATTATACCACACGTATACGCGTCCGGTCAAGGTAAAACGGATAATTTACGAACGTCGGTTTTCGCGCGCACAATTGACAGAAGCTCCGTTTTGAGTTATACTTTGAGCAGAAAAAACCGGTCCGCCGACGCGAAAAGGGAGTATCCGATGTCCTTTCTGAGCCCGCTCTTTCTGGCGTTCTTCACTTTGACAGCCATCCTGTATGTCCTCCTTCCGAAGGCATGCAGGCCCTTTGTGCTGCTCTGCGCCGGCATCGGATTCTGCTTTTCCTGGGGCTGGTGGATGCTCCTTCCGCTGGCCGGGATCATCCTCGTTTCCTATCTCATTGCGCTTTCCTTATCCAAAACGGATTCTGTCCGCGCACGGAAAGCCTTCCTCGCCCTCGGCTGGATACTCTTGTTCGGGACGCTCTTCGCGTTCAAGTACGCATCCTGGGCAATAAACGGCGTTTCTTCCCTTTTGTCTTTCCTCACCGGAGACGCAAACGGATTCTCCTTCGAATGGAACGTCCTGCTCCCGGTCGGGATCTCCTTCTACACGCTGCAGGCGGCCGGCTATCTGGCGGACGTGTATCACAGACGGGCCGGATTCGAACGGAACTTCCTGTACCATACGCTCTTCCTGTCCTATTTCCCGCAGATGCTGGCCGGTCCCATCTCCCGCGCGTCCGACCTGATCCCCGCTTTGCGGAATATGCAGAATGTCGAGTGGGACGGCAAGCGGGCACTGGAAGGACTGCGGCGGATGCTGTTCGGCTTTTTCGAAAAATGCGCGGTGGCCGACCTGATCGGGCTGATCACGGAAAAGGCCTTTGACGGCGAAACATCCCCGGGCGGTCCTCTGGCGCTGGTCTCCGTCTTCCTGTTTTCCCTTCAGATCCTATGCGATTTCCGCGGCTACTGCCACATCGCGCTCGGCATGTCCGGCCTGCTCGGCATCCCGCTTCCCGAAAACTTCAACGACCCCTATGCCGCCTATTCCGTGCAGGACTTCTGGCGGCGCTGGCACATCACTCTGTCGACCTGGTTCAGAGATTACATCTACATCCCGATCGGCGGCAGCCACGTCCGTACGCCCCGCTGGATGATCAATATCCTGATCGTCTTTTTACTTAGCGGCCTGTGGCACGGGGCGGCTCTCACCTTCGTGGTCTGGGGCTTTTTGCACGCGCTCTACCAGTGGATCGAACGCTTCCTGTTCCGCCGTAAGAAACCGCAGACGACTCTTCAGCGGGTATTGCGGACGGCAGGCGCTTTTCTGGCCGTCACCTTCGCCTGGATCTTTTTCCGGTCGGCTTCGCTCTCCGACGCTTTCCGGCTGATCGGGTCGCTGTTCACCGCATGGACGCCGGCAACAGTCGACTGGGCCGGATTCCTGTCCGCGCTCGGATGCGGAAGCAACGCCTGGATCCCGCCTCTGCTGGCGCTCGTGCTGTACGTCCCGTACCGTCTGCTGCTGCCGAAACTGGGTGGACCGGGCGGCAGAAACCACCGGCTGGTCCGGAACCTGTTGACTGTCCTCATCCTCTTTATGACCGTTTTCGCCTTCCTCTATCTGCGCAGTAAGGGCGTCCCGTCCGTTTTCCTTTACGCGCAGTTCTGATCGTTTATCTGATATCCGTCCGGAAAGGAGGTGCTTCCGCCGTGGACAAGAACCTTACAAACAAGAAACCGAAAAAGATCTTTCTGAAGACGGTCCTCGTCTATCTGCTCATCCTGGTTGTCCCGTTCGCGCTGTTCTTCACCGTCGCGAGACTGTCCGGGAACGTCTTTTCCGACTCCTTTACGGCAGCCCTCGCGGACAAGTACGACCTCGTCCGGCAGACGGAAGGCCAGAAGATCGTCTGGATCGGCGGGAGCAGTCTTCCGTTCGGCCTGCGGGGCGACCTGGTCGAAGAGCATCTGCATGTGAAGTCCGTGGATATGGGCGTCTACGCGGCCGTCGGGACCAAAGCGATGCTGGAGATCACGTTAGACGGCATCCGGGCCGGCGATCTGGTCATCCTCGCGCCCGAACTGAGCACGCAGACCTATTCGGACTACTTCAACGCCGACGTCTTCTGGGAGGCCGCCTACGAACAGCCAAAGATGATCCCCTGCCTGTCCTTCGGCGAGCAGGCGGAACTCTTCTACCACTATTTCCCGTTCGCGTGGGCGCGCATCACCCAGAAGGACACGGCCGGGGCGGCCGGTTCGCTCTACGCGCGGAACAGTTTCGACGAGCGCGGAGACCTGTCCTATCCGCATACCGGAAACCGGATGGCGGGCGGCGTCGACAAAAGCCAGCCCATCAGCCTGGACGGACTGCTGACCGGCGCGTTCTACGAGACGGTGGTCCCGTTTATCGATGCCTGCAAGTCCAAAGGCGCCGACGTCTATTTCACCTTCTCCCCGACAAACGAAGCGGCGAAGTCCTTTACGGACGCCGAGGAAGCCGCATTCCTGTCCGAACTGAACGGAAAGCTTCCCTGCCCGGTGCTGGGCAGCCCGTCGGAAATGACCTACGGAAGCGCGTACTTCTACAACACGAACTACCACCTGAACGAGACCGGCGCCGTCCTGCACACCAAAACGCTGCTGGAAGAGATCCTGAAAGCGCTCTCCCTTCCGTCGGATACGGGCATCGTTGTTCCGTACATCCCGCCGGACGAGCTGCCCGAACCGGACCCGCAGCCGGGCGACGAGCAGACGGACCTTTCCTTCCGGATGGAACGCGCCGGCGGCGCCTATTACCTGGCGAAAGTCATCGGCTCCGCGGCGGAGCAGACGGAACTGACCCTGCCGAAGACCTACCGCGGACAGCCCGTTGCAGGCATCGAGAGCGGCGCGTTCGACGACTGCACAGCATTGCAAAAACTCTTTATCCCGGACAACTACAGCATCTTCCCGCCCTATCTGTTCACGTCCTGTCCGCAGCTGTCGGAGATCCATTTCGCACATACCGATCCGAGCGTCGTATCCATCCCCGTCAGCGGCATGTTCGACGGCGGGTCGCCCGGCCTGACCGTCTATCTGCCGGCGGACGCCTATACGAAATTCGCGAGCGACTACACCTGGCGCATCTACCGTTCCCTGTTCAAACGGGAAAATGCCGAATAGGAGGAACCCGTCAACCACCCACGAATGAATTCGCGGGCATGAAGGCCGGGCTGAAAGCCCGGAAGTCAGCCCGAGGTTGACTACCCTAAGTCCTTGCTAAAGAATTCAAAGCAAGGATTACGTTATCAAGTTCGCATATGCGAATCGTCATCACACCCGTGGATGTTGTCCTAGTCTGCGGCTCTGTGTTACTGCATCAAACAGCCGTGTTGGGTAGCGGCAGCGTGCAGTAAGGAACAAGCCTTGATAACATTGGGGAAGGACATCCCGGAAACGGGAAAACGGTCAGCGTACACCGGCTTACGCAAATAAGTACGCTAAACTGCGAAAGGAGCCAGACCGATATGGTATATGTTATTGACAGGAACGGACAGCCGCTTATGCCGACGGATCGGTACGGCAAG
>JAGACN010000014.1 GCA_017614095.1 Clostridia bacterium
CCGGTTGTAAAGCAAGCCGTAGCCGTAGGAAACGGCCAGATTGGTCAGCAGGATGATCAGTCCGCAGCCGAGCGCGCCGGAGATGGCCTTGACGGCGGTTTTCCGGTTCCCGTCCGGTGCGGGGGATGGTGCATAGGTCATAAAGTCCGTCCTGAAAAGTTCTTTTCAATCAAGAAGATTACCATATAGAAGGAAAAAAGTCAATGGAATTTCCGCCGAAATGACTTGCAAATCCCGCTCCGTTGTGATACATATAGAACAACGGCCGGGAAAAAACGGAATGCGGCCGTCAGCGGAGTTCGGGCTCGAAATCCTTCGCTCAACAAAACAAAACCAAGGAGAAAAAGAATATGAGCATTTTCCGGACGGAGGACGTTCGGGAAACGGCCAGGCGGTTCAACCGGATCCCATCGGTTGTCATCGCCCTTTTCACCGTTTCGGTCGTCTCCATGAACATTCTCGCGAACAAGACCATTTTCCAGACCGACTGGATCGCCATCGACGGCGGCATCCTGGTGTCCTGGCTGTCCTTTTTGTGCATGGACATCGTCACGAAGGCCTTCGGGCCGCGGGTGTCCAACCGGATGACGCTGTTTGCCATCGGCGTCAATCTGCTGGTCTGCCTGATCTTCTTCGGGGCCAGCCTCATCCCGACGAAAGAGGACTATTCCGCGTTCAATACCATCATCGGGGGGACGTGGTTCATCCTGCTGAGCAGCACGGTCGCGTTCCTGGCGTCCGGATTTCTGAATAATTTCATGAACTACGCCGTCGGAAAACTCTTCCGGAAGAATCCGGACGGCAAGGCCGCGTTCGTCGTCCGGTCCTACGTTTCGACCTTCGTCGGCCAGTTTTTCGACAATTTCGTCTTCGCGCTGCTGACCTTCACCGTGTTCGCGCCCGTCTTCTGGAACGGGTTTCACTGGACGGTGCTGCAGTGCTTCACCTGCTCGGTCCTCGGCGCGCTGGTCGAACTGGCGATGGAGGCGGTTTTTTCGCCGTTCGGATACATGGTGCTGAAGCGCTGGAAAAAGCAGGGCATCGGCGTGACCGGACCGCATTTGACGGAGGGGGGAGAAGAATGAATATCGTGATCACCGGCGCGTCGCGCGGCATCGGGCTCGCGGCCGCGCATGCCTTCCTGGAAAAAGGGCATGCCGTTTACGGCATCGATCTGCTGCCCGCCCACCCGTCGTTTGCCGGAAAAGCGTATACCCATTTCGTCGCGGACATCCGGGACGGAAGCAGCCTGCCGGATCTGCCGGATGTGAACGTCCTGTTCAACAACGCCGGCATGCAGAACAGCGAAGACGACATCGACCTGAACCTGAAAGGGACCATCGCCGTGACGGAAAAATATATCCGGCATCCGGAAAACCTGCGGTCGGTGCTGTTCAACGCGTCCGCCTCGTCCGTCACCGGGAAGGAGTTCCCGCTCTACGCCGCTTCGAAGGCCGGCGTGGTCGGATACATGAAGAACGTCGCCGTCCGGCTGGCGCCCTACGGGGTCACGGTCAACGCTGTCTCCTTCGGGGGCGTGCTGACCGAGCTGAACGAACCGGTCGTGCGGGACGCCAAACTGTGGGACGACATCATGCGCGTCACGCCGCTGAAGAAGTGGATGACGCCGGAGGAAGCCGCCGACTGGGCCGTTTTCCTCACCCTGACAAACAAATCCATGTCCGGTCAGAATCTGCTGATCGACAACGGCGAAACGGGTCTGAACGACACCTTCGTCTGGCCGGACGCGTAAAGGAGGCAACGCATGTTCGGGAAACCGTCCGTCGACTACCTGATCGCCGGGCTCGGGAATCCGGGTCCGGATTATGAACGCACCCGCCACAACATCGGGTTCCGCGCGCTGGACTACCTGGCCGGAACGCTGGACGCCGAAGTCCGGCGGCTGAAGCATTATGCATTGACCGGCAGAGGCGTGCTGGAAGGCAGGACGCTGCTGCTGATGAAGCCCCAGACGTATATGAACGACTCCGGCCGCGCCGTCGCCGACGCCGCCTGGTATTACAAGATCCCGCCGGAAAAGATCATCATCCTGCACGACGACATCACGCTGCCGACCGGCGCTCTGCGCATCCGGCTGGACGGCAGTCCGGGCGGGCACAACGGGCTCAAGTCCATTGAGGAGCATCTCCATTCGGACAAATACATCCGCTTCAAATTCGGAGCCGGCTCCGACCGGCACGAAGACTACGACTTGAAGGATTTCGTGCTGGGCGCCATGACGCCGAAGGAGTTCGAGGAAGTCAGCGCGAACTTCCCGCCGATGCGCGAGGCCATCCGGCTGCTGCTGAAGGGGGAGACCCAGAAAGCGATGAGCAAATACAACATCAACCCGAGGAAACAGACCGAACATGCCGATTCTTGAACAGATTGCGGAACGGTTCGGGCAGACGGACGGCGTACGGACCGCGGTCGCCTGCCTGCAGAACGGACACACCCCCTGCGTCGTCAGCGGGATGTGTTCTTCCGCACGCCCTTTTTTCCTGCTGACGCTGCTTGCGCAGACGGGAAGGAAGGGACTTTTTGTCGTTCCGGAGGAGAAGGAGGCCTACCAGCTCCAGAAGATCCTCTCCTGCGTCCTGCCGCGCGTTTACGTCTATCCGGCGAAGGATTTCATCTTCGAGAACATCACGTCCTACTCCCGCGAGAACGAGCACGAGCGGCTGAAGATCCTGGCCGCCGTCGCCGCGGGCGAATATGACGCCGTCGTCACGGTCCCGGACGCCCTCATGCAGTTTACGCTCTCCCCGGCCGGACTGGACGAAAAACGGATCCGGCTGAAAAAAGGGGAGACGACGGACCTGAAAAGCCTCTGCCGCATGCTGGACGAAAACGGATACCAGCGGGCGGAGCTGGTGGAGGGCCCCGGCCAGTACGCCGTCCACGGCGGCATCCTGGACGTCTTTTCGCCGCAGTACGACGATCCCGTCCGCGCGGACTTCTTCGGGGACGAGATCGACCGAATCGCCTTTTTCGACCGGTACACCCAGCGGACGGTTTCCGAACGGGAGGAGGCCTTCCTGCTGCCAAACGCGGAACTGCTCCCGGACGACGCGGGCAGACGCCGCGTTGCACAAGAATACGACGCCCTCTCCGCGTTTGCTTTTCCTTTGGAAAAATACCGCGAAGAGATCCGGCAGGCTTCCGAGACGCTGGCCGAATCCGGACGCGTGACCTATCCCGACCGCTATGCCGCCCTGCTCCATCCCGAACGCTTCACGCTGATGGACGCTCTGGGGGAGGCGGTTCCGGTCCTGCTGGAATCCAAAAAAGTGAAAGAACGCGCAGAAGGTTTCTTCCGGGAGACCTACGGCGTCTGTGAAAGCCTGGCCGGACGCGGGCTGCTCCGGCTGAAGAGCGGGCTGCCCTTCGATGACGCGGAGTCCTTCCTTTCCCGCTTCAAGACCCATCC
>JAGACN010000121.1 GCA_017614095.1 Clostridia bacterium
GCGTTCATGGAACAGTTTGCGGCCGGACATCCCAAGGCTTGAGTCGGAGGTATCGAACGTTATGAGAATACAGCTGAAAAACAAGATCGCGGCCGTCGGGACCGCACGGTTCCCGGCCGGTTACGAAGTCGGAGACGCGATCGAACGGCCGGACGCCATCCTCGTGCGTTCCGCCGATCTGCAAAACACCGCCTTCAATCCCGAACTGATCGCCATCGCCCGCGCGGGCGCCGGCGTCAACAACATCCCCGTAGCCGACTGCACGAAGAACGGCATCGTCGTCTTCAATACGCCGGGCGCCAACGCGAACGGCGTCAAGGAACTGGTCCTTTGCGCGCTGGTCCTGGTCTCCCGCGGCATCCTGCAGGGCAGCCGGTGGCTGGAAGGCCTGACCGGAGACATTTCGTCCCAGGTGGAGAGCGGCAAGAAACAGTTCGCGGGCACCGAGATCAAAGGGAAGACGCTGGGCGTCATCGGCCTGGGCGCCATCGGCGGCATGGTCGCGAACGACGCGGTCCATCTCGGCATGGACGTCATCGGCTTCGATCCCTTCCTGTCCGTCGACGGGGCCTGGAACCTCAGCCGGCACATTCATCACGCCAACCGGCTGGAAGAGGTGTTCGCCAATGCGGACTACCTGACCCTGCACGTACCCTCCACGCCGGAGACAAGGCATCTGATCGGCAAAGAATCGCTTGCGCAAATGAAGGACGGCGTTCGGATTTTGAATTTCGCGCGCGGAGATCTCGTCTGCGATGACGATCTGAAGGACGCTCTGCTGTCCGGCAAGGCGGCCGCCTACGCGACGGATTTCCCGTCCGGGACGCTGCTTGGACTGCCGCAGGTCATTGCCGTTCCGCACCTGGGCGCCTCCACGGACGTGTCGGAAGACAACTGTGCCGTGATGGCCGCGGACGAACTGACCGACTATCTGGAGAACGGCAACATCCGCAACAGCGTGAATTATCCCTCCGTTCACATGCCGCGCAGCGGCGACAGCCGCATCTGCATCCTGAACGAGAACATCCCGGACGTTATCAGCGGGATCTCGTCCATTTTGTCCGCGAGCGGCGTCAACATCGAGAACATGACCAACAAATCCCGCGCCGACGTCGCCTATACGGTGGTCGACTATTCCGGCGCGCTGTCGGACGATACGGTCGCCCAACTGGAGCGCATCCGCGGCGTCCGCCGCGTCCGCATCGTATGAGCGGAAAAAAGGGTTTGTCCTTTCCGTGCATCCGGCCGTCCGAGATCCTGCTTCCGAACAGTAACGTGGATCTGCGGAAATGGGCGGTCATCGCATGCGATCAGTATACATCTCAGCCGGACTACTGGGAACGCGTCCGCGCGTTTGTCGGTTCCGCCCCTTCGACCCTGCATCTGATCTGTCCGGAAGCGTTCCTGGCATCCGGATACGATGCCGTCTCCATCCGGAAGGCGATGGATGCCGTATTGGATAACGGGACGGTCACGCCGTTTGGCATTGACGGGACCGCGTCGGACGGATTCGTCCTGACCGAACGCACGACCAAATCGGGCGTCCGGACCGGACTGGTCGCGGCGCTGGATCTCGAGACCTACGACTATCGTCCCGGCAGTCCCTTGGTGCGCGCGACGGAAAAGACGGTCGAAGACCGGCTGCCGCCCCGTATCCGCATCCGCAAAGAGGCTTCTCTGGAACTGCCGCACATCCTGCTTTTGATGGATGACCCCGGAAAGACCGTGCTCGAGCCGCTGGCCGATGCCATGAAACAGTCCGGAAGACAGCCGGATTACGCCTTCGAACTGATGGAAAACGGCGGTTTCCTGCGCGGCTGGCGTATCCGGTCGGATGAGCGAATGGCGCAGCTGTCCGATGCGCTGCATTCGCTGGAACGCCGGTCCGGCGGACTGCTGTTCGCGGTCGGCGACGGCAACCATTCGCTGGCGGCCGCGAAAGCCGTCTGGGAAGAACGGAAAAAACAGGGCGCAAACCCGGAGACGGATCCGTTCCGGTACGCGCTGGCGGAGATCGTGAACCTGCACGAGGACGCCATACGGTTCGAGCCCATCCACCGCCTGATCACCGGAACGGACAAAGAAGAACTGGAAAACAAGTTCCGCCTGTATGCCGCGGAAGCCGGCTGCCCGGTCCGCCCGGGTACGGAGATCCGGTTCGCGGAAAACGGGGCCGTCACGGAATGCCTGTCTTTGCAGGGCCGAGGTTCGAAGCTGCCGGTCCAGATCCTGCAGCCCTTTCTGGACCGTTTCCTTACGGAACACCCCGGCTGCAAGATCGACTACATCCACGGCGAACAGGCGCTGCTGTCCTTGACCGAAAAAGGAAAGGCGGTCGGCATCCTGCTTGAGAAAATACGCAAAGAGGATCTGTTTCCCGGCGTGCGCGCGGGCGGATGTCTGCCCCGGAAGACCTTTTCGATGGGCGAGGCGGACGAGAAGCGCTTCTATTTCGAATGCCGGAGACTGACGTGAGGAGAAAACGGATGGCGGACCGAAAAAACGAAGGGAAGAAAGCGGGCGGAATGATCGACCTGCTGGCGGCAGCGTCCGGCGCGACCGCGCTGACGGCGCACCTCTATCTGCTGGTCTCCGTATTGGTGAAGCAGGCGCAGACCGGCTGGACCTACGGAACGACCGTCGGCAGCGAGTCCGTCCTGCTCTGGGTCGCGCAGGCGGCGACCATCCCGTTTATCCTGTTCTGTCTGGTGCACTGCATCGTGCGGACCTGCAAGAGCGGGAAAAGCATCTATGCCATCCTGTCCGGCGGAGCCGCTTTGCTGTCGCTTTTGTGCTGGGGCGCGTCGCTGCTCCTGCTCTATTGCTGATCATACGATTGAAAAAAAGAAAACGCTTTCTCTGTTTTTTTAGGTGAAATGATGAAAAAGATCAAACGTCATGCCACTGTCAAAAGCATAGCCGGCATCATTCTCCTGCTGATCCTGTTTGCCTCGATCGTGATGCTGATCGGATACCGCATCTTTACGGACGCGCTGTTGGAAGAATATTCCGACGGCGGCTATCTCACGGCCAAAAGCAGCGCGCTGCTGGTGGACGCAGACCGGATGGATACATATATTGCAAGCGGCGGACGCGGCGTGGTGTATACGGAAGTCTGGGCCGGACTGGACCGGCTGTGCAACGATTCCGGCGCAACTTTCATCTACGTGATCATCCCGGATACGACGGATTACGGGCACATCACATTCATCTTTTCCACCATCAACCGCGACAGCAATTATTCCGTCTATGATTTCGGCTATGTGCGCGAGACCACCAATGACGATTACCGGCGGAAGTACCGGGCGCTCTACGAGGGGGAACTGGAGAGGGCCACGGTGATCCGGGACAAGGGCTACATCGAGACCGACCCCCACATCACCTGTATGATCCCCCTGAACGGCGCC
>JAGACN010000122.1 GCA_017614095.1 Clostridia bacterium
ATGGAAAGCGGCGTCCGCTCCTACCGGAAAAAGAATTCCGAGATCATCCGGTCCTTAAAACGGATCATCAACATCGTCACCGTTCTGGTCATCCCCTATTCCTTCCTGTTCTACTGGCTGCAGACCGGGCGCGGCGTCGAAAGCGTCCAGGCCGTCAACACCACCATCGCCTCCGTCGTGGGCATGATCCCGGAAGGGCTGGTGCTGCTGGTATCCGGCGTCATGGCGCTGGCCGTCTACCGTCTGTCCAAGCACAAGGTGCTGGTCAAGGAGCTGTACAGCGTGGAATCGCTCGCCCGGACGGACGTGCTCTGTCTGGACAAGACCGGCACGCTGACGGACGGCATCCTGACCGTCCGCGGCATCCGGACCGCCGAGGGCGTGTCCGAAGACGAACTGCTCTCCGCAATGACGAACTTTGCGTCGCATATGCAGGAAAACGGGACCGTCCTGGCCCTGCGCGCCTATTGCGAGGGCAGGAAAGCCGACGAACTGGTCCGGCTGGTGCCCTTCTCCAGCGCGCGGAAATACAGCCGCGTCGTCACGACGGCCGGCTCCTACGTCATGGGCGCCCCCGAATACGTCATTCCGGAAGCCGAGACTGCCGGCCGCGAACTGGCGTCCTCCCTGTCTGCCTCCTACCGCGTCATCGCCCTGGCTTTCGTTCCGGGCGAGGACGACCGGGGTACGGACATCCCGGAAAACCGCACCTTCGCGGGCCTGATCCTGCTGTCCGAGTCGCTGCGGCCGAACGCCGCGCAGACCATTGCGTATTTCCAGGAACAGGACGTCACCGTCAAAGTGATCTCCGGGGACAACCCCGTGACCGTTTCCGCCATCGCCCGGGCCGCGGGCATCCGGAACGCCGACAGGATCATCGACATGACCTCGGTGCCGGACCAGGCGGACTATCTCTCGCTGGTACGCGATCATACCGTTTTCGGGCGTGTGTCGCCCGCGCAGAAAAAGATGCTCATCCACGCGCTTAGGGAAGCGGGCCATACGGTCGGTATGACCGGGGACGGCGTCAACGACGTGCTCGCGCTGCGTGAAGCGGACGTGTCCATCGCCATCAACGACGGCTCCTCCGCCGCGCGCAACGTCGCCGACATGATCATGCTGGATTCGGACTACTCGTCCCTCCCGCAGGTGGTCCTGGAAGGCCGCAACGCCATCAACAACCTGGAACGCAGTTCCTCGCTCTTCCTGGTCAAGACCATCTACTCCGTCCTTCTGGGCATCCTGTTCCTGTTCGTCTCCGTCCCCTATCCCTTCGTGCCCATCCAGATCACACTGATCAACGCGCTGACGGTCGGATTCCCGTCCGTCGTGCTCGCGCTCCTGCGGTCCCACAAACGGGTCAACGGCAGTTTCCTGCGGAACGCCTTCCTGAAAGCGCTCCCCATCGGTCTGTCCGTCACCTCTTCCGTCCTGTTCCTGTCGCTGTTCGGACAGGCCCGTCAGATCCCGGTCGAAACGGTATCCATGTTCTGCGCCGCCTCCGTCGCGCTGTGCACGCTGTTCGGCGTCTTCTGGGTCTCCCGTCCGCTGAACAGGATCAAGGCCGGACTGCTGATCCTGTGCTCCGCCGCCTACGTCGGAGCCGTCGTCCTGTTCGGGAACTTCTTCGAAATGAAGGGGAACTGGGCGCTCGTCTTCCCGTCCTTCCTGCTCGCGGTCGCCGTCGACGCCTTCGTCTTCGCGTCCGTCGCGACGGGCATCCATCTCTACAACCGCTATCTGGACCGAAAATACACCCCGCGCATCGGGAACGCACTGACGACCTTCTTCCGGACCCTCCGTCAGCACCGGATCGGCTCCTGTTCGGCGGACTCCGCCTTCTTCATGCTGCTCTCCCTCGTCCCGCTGCTGATCCTGATCCTGTCCTTGACCTCTTTCTTCTCCATCTCGACCGATTCGGTGATCCAGTCGCTGACCCCGTACTTCCCCTCCATCGTGGACTCCATGTTCGAGCGGCTGATTGTCAACGTCGTCCGGAACGCGAACGGACTGATCCCGCCCATCGCGGGCATCGTCGTCCTGTTCCTGGCCTCCAAATCCGTCTACGCGCTGATCCGCGGCCTGAACACCATCCGCGGCCATGAGGAAACGCGGCCCATTTCGAAGGTCCGCGCGCTGTCCGTTGCCTACACCGTCAGCTTCCTGGTCATCCTGCTTTTGACGCTCGTCCTGATCGTCTTCAGCCAGTCCCTGTCCTCGCTGTTTACCGGCTACGCGCCCTTCCTGTCGTCCCTGTTCGGATTCCTGTCCCGCTTCCGGGTGCTGTTCGGCATCGCCTATCTGACGGTCTTCTTCACGCTGACGTACAAGTTCCTGCCGGCGGAGCACGGACGCTTTTCCGAGCAGCTGCCGGGCGGACTGCTGACCGCGGCCGGCTGGACGGCCTTCTCCTATTTCTTCGCCGCGTTCATCGACTACTTCTTCGGATCCGCGATGAATATCTACGGCACGCTCGCGGCCGTCGCCGTCTTTATGCTGTGGCTGTACGTCTGCCTGTACATTCTATTCCTGGGCGCGGAATTCAACCGCTTCCTGGCGGCCAGGGTCTTCCGCAAGCGGCACGTCGCCGGCCTGCTCCATCAGGTCGGAGAGTGGCGGAACGGTCCGTCCGCCTGATCCCTATCCTGCTTTTGTATCCTAATTCTTATCTTCGGAGTTTTTTATGAACTTTGCGAATCTGCTCTTTCTGTACATCTTCTTCCCGCTCTGTCTGCTCTTCTATTTCCTGACGAAGAAGACGGCCTACCGGAACGGCGTGCTGATCGTCTTCTCCCTGGTCTTCTACGCGTGGGGCGAACCGGTCAAGCTCGTTCTGCTCCTGCTGGCGACCGTGGTGAACTTCCTGCTGGCGCGCTCCATCGACGCGAACCGCGGGAACATCCTTTCGAAGATCTCCTTCGCGGTCGCGTTGATCTACGACATCGGGATGCTGGTGGTCTTCAAGTATACCGACTTCATCACCGCCAACATCAACTCCCTGTTCGGGACGTCCATCCCGGCGTCGCACATCGCGCTGCCGCTCGGCATCAGCTTCTACACCTTCCAGATCCTGTCCTACGTCATCGACGTCTACTGGGACAAGGTGCCCGTCCAGAAACGCTATTCCAAAGTGCTTTTGTACATCTCCCTCTTCCCGCAGCTGGTCGCCGGACCGATC
>JAGACN010000123.1 GCA_017614095.1 Clostridia bacterium
CGCTTGCGGAGAACATCCAGCACGTCTTCTTCGTTTATCCGGTCTTCCGCGCGGATGTCCGTCACCAGCAGCGCGTTGTGGCAGAACGGGCAGCGGAAATTGCACCCGGCCGTAAAGAGGGTGCATGCGACTTTTCCCGGATAATCCAGAAGGGTCATTTTTTGAAATCCGTTGAGAACCATCGGAAACCTCCTCGACCGGAGAAGGGTGCGCGGATCCGTCCGCGCGAAACCGGTCTTCGATCCATCTTACCACAGAAGAGGAAACATTTCCACCTTTTTCGGAAAGCTTTTTTCGAAACGGCGGTACGGATCTTGGAAAAAGCGAAAAAGAAAGGGCGGAACGGGATTTCCGTTCCGCCGGGAATGCGTTTTTTCAGTTGTCGATGCGCTTGTCGATCTTGAACTTGGTGATTTTCCTCGAGGTGTTCTTCGGGAACTCCTCGGTGCGCAGCTTGACCCGCTGGATAGCTTTGTAGTTCGGGTTCCGCTTGTTGATCTCCCGGATGCCGGCTTCGAAATATGCCTGCGGGTCGGTCACGCCGCGGGCTTCCAGGACGGCCGCGTCCGGATAGATCTCCGCGACGATGATGTTTTCGCCTTCCTTTTTCTGCGCGGGCTCGCCCTCGTAGACGACCACTTCCGATACGCCTTCGATGCGGGTGATCTCCGTCTCCAGTTCTTCCGGATAGACGTTCTTTCCGTTCGCCAGGATGATGATGTTCTTGATGCGCCCGGTGATGTAGAGCCAGCCGTCTTCATCCAGCCGTCCCCAGTCGCCGGTGCGGAAATATCCGTTCTCGTCGAACGCTTCCGCCGTCGCGTCCGGATCCTTGTAGTAGCCGAGCATGACGTTCGGTCCCTTGACGCAGATCTCGCCTTCGCCGTCTTCGCCCGGGTTGCGGATCTTGACTTTTTCGCCGATAATCGGGATACCGACGGAGCCCGGCTTCTGCAGCTTGTTCCGGTTGCACGCGATCAGGGGGGCGCATTCGGTGATGCCGTATCCGTTCAGGATGGTGATGCCGATGTTGTCGAAGAAGGAGATGATGTCCTGGTTCAGCGCGGCGCCGCCGCAGATGATCATCTCGCATTTGCCGCCGAAGACCGCGTGGACCTCCTTGAACAGATCCTTCCGGCGGTCGATGCCGATCTTCCGGAGCTTGTTGGACAGTTTGATGCCCGTCTGCAGTTTCTGCTCTTTTCCGGATTCGCGGATGCCGGCGATGATCTTCTTGTACAGCGTCTCGACGAACAGCGGGACCAGGATCAGGTGGGTCGGCTGCTGTTCTTTCAGTTCTTTCTGGATATACCGGAGCCCGCTCGACAGATAGATCTCGGACCCCTGGGCGTAGTGGCCGACCAGGTTGACGGTCGAGCCGAACGTGTGGTGCAGCGGCAGGAAGCACATGGTCTTCGGCGTGATGGCGAAATTGTACATGCCCTGCGTCATATCCGACACGATGTTGGTCTGGGAGAGCATGACGCCCTTGCCCTTGCCGGTGGTCCCGGACGTGAAGACGATGGACGCCAGCCGGTCCGGATTGATCTTGTAGTCGTCGTAGCGGGTGTTGCCCGCCGACAGGAACCCGTAGCCTCTGGACTGCAGGCCCGCCAGCGTGAGGTCGCCTTCCCGGCCGTCGCCCCACATGCAGACGAACTGCTTGACCTGCGGGTTGCGTGCCCGGATCGCCTCCATTTTTGCGGACGCTTCCGAAGAGTAGAAAACGTATTCGCATTCCGCGCGGGCGATGGTCTCCGCCAGATCGCCTTCCGGCCATTCCTTGTCCAGCGGCACGGTGACGGCGCCGACGGCCATGAGGGCGAAATAGGTATAGACCCAGCCGGGCGTCGCGCCGCCGATCACGGCGCAGTGGCTGTCGCGGCATCCGAGGTCGATCAAGGCGGTGCCGTATGCGCGGATATCTTCGGCGGCTTCCGCGTAGGTGATGTGCTTCGCTTCCGGATCCGTCGGCTTGTCCCGGTAGGAGAGGGCGTAGCGGTCCGGATATTTTTCGGCGACATTGTTCACCATGATGCGGAAATCCGCAAAAAAGGTTGTTTCGTACAGCGGGTAGTTCTTGACCATAGCAATCGATTTCCTTTATCTGTTACATGAGGAGCTGGCCGATGACAAGCGGCCACCAAATGCCCATTATACCATAGATGCGCGAAAAGTCAATCCCGAAGTCCCCTCATAATGAGGAAAAACGTAAAACAGGAAACCGGGAAGCTAAAACAGGAAAAGAAGTAAAAGCCCTTTTCCGTCCCGCTTTCATTTTTTTCTTTCCTCTTGTCCGGGACAGACGCGGATCCGGCCTTTTGGACGGCGCGGGACTTGTTCTTGACAGATCCCCGGTTCTGTGGTAAAATGTCGACGGAAAAAAAGAAATACCGAACGAAGGGAGTCCGCCGCCTCCCGCGCTTTCATCCGCGGGCGTCCGGCGACAAACGGCAAACCGTTATGAAAAAGATTTTTTCCGTTTTCCTGACAGGCCTGCTGATCCTGTCCTGCCTGGTCCTCGCCGTGTCCGCGAGATCCGATTCCTCGAACAGCGACTGGAGCAAGAAATTCGTCGTCATCAGGAACACCCCCGAGGCCGAGCTGTCCGTCCGCACTGGCGACATCGACGCCTGCAACGACGAGTCCGCGGTATCCGACAAAGGGTACGACCCGTTCACGGCCAAAAGCCAGTACTCTCACGGATATCCGTGGGCGAAGGACGAGGACGATCCCGCCGGGACCGACCGCATCTACGTCGGCTCTCACTGGAGCGGAGAAGCCAACGACGGATACTCGTCCAACTACGAAGGATACAAGAGCGGGGACGATACGGAGAACGCGTACGGAGACGGCGCCCTGAAACTGGTTCTTGAATACGACGCATCCGCGATCACTCTGAAAAACGTGCTTCTGCAGCTTTGCATCGACGACTTCCAGGCCGTCTCGCACGGCAGCTGCTTCACGGTGACCCTGAACGGCAAGGACGCCCCCTTCATCGCGGAACTGCTGAACCATACCGATCAGACCGGCCCGACCGCGCACATCGTGTCCGCGATCATTCCTTCCGGATTCTTCGAAGAGATCAAATCCGGAAGGCTGACCGTCGTCATCGACGAGACCACGGGCGTCGGCGACGGATACGCCGTCGACTTCGCGAAGCTTCTCATCAACTACGACGAGAAGGTCTTTACCGGCTCGTTCAGTGGAACGACGGAACCCGGCGCGACCGTTCGTCTGCTCGGCACCTCCACGACCGTCACCGCCTCGTCCACGGGAGGATTCACGTTCAGCGCGATTCCCGGGATCAACGCGGTCCGCGCTTCCAAGAACGGATTTGCGGAAGGCTTCGACAGCGGGATCGTCCTCAGTTCCGGAACGGAATGGGAGGCGAACGTTCCGCTCGACGAAGGAACGGGAAATCCCGACATCGACTTCTCGAAATTCGGCGTCACAAGCGCGGCAGAAAATACCGGCGAAAATTCGCCCGCGTCAGGCTCCGAAGCAAACGGGACGGCCGAGTCCGGCGATCCAGGAACCCAGAACGCGGCCGCAAGCGAATGCCCGATCTGCCACTTCTGCCCGCAGCCTCTCGGACTGTGCATCTTCATCTGGCTCGCGATCCTTCTGCTGGTGATCATCATCATCGTCGTGATCGTCATCGTGGTCAAGAAGAGCAAGAAGAAAGAAAACAATTAAGGATTTCCGCAAAACCGCATACCCGGGCCCGACTCTTTCTGCCGGGCCCTTTTTGACCTTTTCCGATTCGGCCGCAAGCTGCAGATGAAAAACGAAAAGCTTTCCGGCGGCTGTTGCTTTCGGCGGACGGATTGTGGTATAGTATATGAAGGAAGGAATTCGAAAGGAGATCGACACTATGGGACAGACTATCGAATCGCTGGAAACCGGCATGCACGTGGAGGGCTTTTATCTGCTGAAGGACGCAAACGTCAAGATCACGACGTCCGGCAAACCCTATCTGATGGGCGTGCTGGCGGATAAAACGGGGACGGTGGAATTCAAGATCTGGGACTACAGCGGCCCGGTCACCAACGCGGACGTCGGCAACATCATCAAGATCCGGGGCGAAGCGAACGACTACCGCGGAACGGTCCAGGTCATCGGCACCCTGATCCGGCGCGCGGTCCCGACGGACCCTTACGACGTGTCCGAACTGGTCCCGACCGCGCCCATCGATACGGAGGAGGCGCTGCTGCAGGTCCGCGAACTGATCTCGCGCATGAAAGACCGGGACTACCGGACGCTGTGCGACGCCATGCTGGACCGGCATCTGTCGGATTTCCGCAACATCCCGGCCGCCAAATCCGTTCATCACAGCTTCTTGAACGGACTGTTGATGCATACCTCGTTCATGATGCGGGCGGCGGACTTCTACGCGGACATGTATCCGGCCATTCTGGACCGGGATCTGCTGATGGCAGGGACGTTTCTGCACGACCTGGCGAAGCGGGAGGAATTCCTGTTTTCGGAACTGGGCATCGTGACGGACTATTCCGCCAAGGGCTATCTGATCGGCCATCTGGTGCTCGGCGCGGAGGACGTCGCGGAAGTCGGAAAGGAATGCGGCATGCCGGACGGCAAGATCATGCTGCTGCAGCATCTGATCCTTTCCCATCACGGAAAGCCGGAGTTCGGCGCGGCCGTCAAGCCCATGTGCGCCGAAGCAGAACTCCTGTCCTATCTGGATATGATCGACAGCCGGATGGAGATCTACCACGAAGCGTATCAGGAACTGGAACCGGGGACGTTCAGCGACCGCATCTTCGCGCTGGACGGAAAGGTTTACAAACACGAATAATGTGGAAAAGAGGGAGGGACCGATATGCCGTTTCTGCTTTGGGAAGGTGATCTGACGACCTACCGCGCGGACGCCGTTGTCAACGCGGCCAATCCGTCGTTGCTCGGCGGAGGGGGCGTGGACGGCGCCATTCACCGCGCGGCCGGGCCGGAACTGTTCGAGGAGTGCCTGACGCTGGGCGGATGCAGGACCGGAGAAGCCAAGCGGACGAAGGGCTACAACATGCCCTGCCGGTACATTATCCATACCGTCGGCCCCGTCTGGACGGACGGGCAGCACGGCGAACCGGAACTGCTCGCTTCCTGTTACCGGGAATCGCTGCGTCTGGCGAACGAATCCGGCTGCGGGTCGGTCGCCTTTCCGCTGATCTCGGCCGGCGCCTACGGCTGTCCGCCCGCGGAAGCGTGGCGGGTCGCACGGGAGGCCATCGCCGCGTTTCTGGCGGAAGAACCCGAAATGACCGTGACGATGGTGGTCCTGAACCGGAAATTGCTGTGGGCGGACAACGGGGAGAAAACCGAACTCGCCGACCGGCTGGACCGCGGGAACGAGGGCCCGGCTTTGCTCGGATCCGCCGCCGCGACGCCGCTTTGTTCAAAGATCGAGGACCGTTTGGCCGGGTCTTTCATACCCAACCGGAAAGCCGCCGCCCGGATGCCCCGCATTGAAGAAGCCGTTTGCTGCGAAGACGCGGATCTGGAGGAACGGCTCCGCTCGCGGGACGAGAGTTTCACCGAGATGCTGCTCCGGAAGATCGACGAGTCCGGCATGACGGACGCGCAATGCTACCGGCAGGCGAACGTCGACCGGAAACTGTTTTCGAAGATCCGGAGCGACCGGTTCTACCGGCCCAGCAAGCAGACCGCTCTGGCTTTCGCTTTCGCGCTCCGGCTGTCCCGGGAGGATACGAGGGATCTGCTGCGGAAAGCGGGATTCGCGCTCTCCGAAAGCACGACGTTCGATCTGATCATCGGCTATTTCCTGGAAAAAGGGGAATACGATCTGATGACCGTCAACGAAGCGCTGTTCGCATACGACCAGCCGCTGCTCGGCCGCTGACCGGCCCTTCAAAATGTCGCCTGGCAGGCGACCACCGGGTCTTCCTTTTTTGGTATACTGCGGATGCAAAGAAAAAAAAGCATCCGGCAGAACGTCCGGATGACGGAAAAACCGAAAAAGGAGAACCGACATGAAAACAACCAAAAAAGCAAACGAAGTCCGCCCGGCGGACAACAACATCACCGAACTGGTCTTCATCCTGGACCGGAGCGGTTCCATGTCCGGCCTGGAGTCGGACACCATCGGCGGATTCAACGCCTTGATCCGCAAGCAGAAAGAGCAGGAGGGAAAAGCCTACGTCACGACCGTCCTGTTCGATTCGAAATCGGAAACGCTGCACGACCGCGTGGATCTGGCGGACGTGCCGGAGATGACCGACAAGGAGTACGCCGTCGGCGGGTGCACCGCGCTGCTGGACGCCATCGGCGAAACGGTCCACCACATCGAGGAGATCCAGAGATACATCCGTCCGGAAGACGTGCCTTCCAAAACGATGGTCGTCATCACGACGGACGGGATGGAGAACGCGAGCCGCGAATACTCGCTGGCCAATGTAAAAAAATGCGTGGAGGCCAAGCAGAAGAAGGGATGGGAATTCCTGTTCTTGGGCGCGAACATCGACGCCATCTCCACGGCGCGCTCCTTCGGCATCCGCGAGGACCGGGCGGCGAACTACCACTGCGACGCGAAAGGCGTCGAAAAGAATTACGAAGTGCTGGCGTGCGCCGTTTCGAATTTCCGCGCGGGCAAAGCACTGGGCAAAACATGGAAGGAAGAGATCGACAAGGATTTCGAAGAGCGGTCCTGATCTCCAAATGCTGATGGAGGGATTGGCATGAGCTTTCTGTCCGGGTGGCATTTAAATTTGAAGAAGAAAAAATGGAGCGGCGGGGATATCCGGTCGCTGACCTTCCGGCACATCGGATCGCTCCGCGGCGGAAGCTGGACCGTCTGCGTCCGGCGCGATAAGGAAACGGGAGGACCGGTCCTGTTTTACGAACTGCAGGAGCACGAGGACTACGGAAAGATGAGCTCGGCCGTTCCGGAATCCTTTATGAACGAACTTGCGGAACTCTGCAACAGAAACCGCGTTTCCTCCTGGGACGGCTTTTCCGGCTCCAATCCGCGCGTGCGGGACGGCTACGGCTTTTCCTTCCGGCTCGAGGACATAAACGGGAACGAAGTTTCCGCGTCCGGCACCAACCGGTTCCCGTCCACCTACCGGGCCTTCCGGGACGCATTCGAGGAACGGACGAAGGTGTACAGGGAAGCGCTGCTTCGCGACGCGCGCGAACAGAAAAGGGCGCGCGGCGTTTCGGGTCGTCTGACCTCCGCTCTGGCGGTCTTCCGCCAAAAGGGAACGGCCGGCAGCGGATACCGGTTCGTCCATCTGCTTATGCAAAACGACGGGACCGTCCGGGTGAGCTGGGAAGCCAAGAACGCATACCGGACGGACGAAGAGCCGGTCCCGGCGGGTCTGAACGACGTCTTTCCCGCAAGTGAAGTTCCGATGGACGAGATCGGATCCCTCATCCTCCGGCACGGGCTCGTTTCCTGGTGCGACCACGAAGGGCACACGGCTGATCCCAACAACGCCGAATGGTTCCAGATCGCGTTCCGCTTCGAAAAAGGGGACATTTCCGCCCACGGGACGCTGCTGCCCGACGGTTACGAAGGTTTCCGGAGCGGTTTTCTGGATCTGCTGGAACCGCTCGTCGCCCGGCTGGCGGAGCAAAAAGGGTCGGAGAATAACCCATAAGGAAAAAGAAAAACAGGCTGTTTGCCATCCTGACGGACGGAACAGCCTGATCTTTTTTATGCGCACGGGGATGTTTTTGACTAAGAAATCACCAGGTGAAGGACTTGAGCGCTTCCATATCCGCGTCGGAAATGACGAAATCCAGAGACGCGTTCTGGCGCATGCGGTCCGGGTTCGTTGTCTTGGGAAGCGAGATGGCGTCCAGCTGCAGCGTGTAGCGGATACACAGCTGCGCAACGGAAACACGGTATTTTTCGGCGTACGGAAGCAGCGCCTTGTTCTTGAAGACGTCGCCGTGCCCGAGCGGGGAATAGGCCTCCACCGTGATGCCGTTGTCCTGGCAGTACCGGATCAGCTCCAGATCCGTGTATCCGATGAAGACCGGGATCTGATTGACCATCGGCCGGATCCGGGCCGTGACCTTGAGGCTTTCCAGGTCTTCGATGCTGAAGTTGGACACGCCGATGGAGCGGACCTTTCCGTCTTCGTAGGCTTCTTCCAGCGCTTTCCAGACGGCGCGGTTCTCTTCGAAATAGCGGTATTCGTTTCCGTATTCGTTCCACGGCTGCGGGCAGTGGATGAGCATGAGGTCGAACCGGTCCAGTTTTGCTTTTCGAAGCGATTCGTCGATGGACCGGACGGCGTCGTCGTAATTCTTGATCTCCGCTAAGACCTTGGACGTCACGAAGATCTCGTCGCGCGGGATCGAACTCGCGCGGATGCCTTCGCCGACTCCGTGCTCGTTTTCATATGCCTGCGCCGTGTCGATGTGGCGGTAGCCCAGTTCGA
>JAGACN010000015.1 GCA_017614095.1 Clostridia bacterium
GGAGACGGCCACCAGCGCGTAAAACGCGCGGAAGGCTTCCGACAGCGGCCGGCCGATGATCAGGAGCGCCGCGAAGACCGCGACTCCACCGAACAGGATCAGCGGGAGGATGATGTGGAACAGGTCGTCGTTCCGGGAACGGCGGACCGTCCGTTCGACAAACCCGTCCACGAAACTCGCGCGCTTGACCGTATACATTTCGCTGTCGTCGGACATATAGTGCCCGAACTCCTCGGATTCCAGCACCGAGGAAGGCAGCTTTTCCGCAACGTATTTCAAGCGGTCCTTCGAGATGATCCCGAAGACGCGCCGGTCTTTGGCGCTGCGCAGCAGACTGGAGAAAGCCGAGCAGACGCATCCGAAGCACAGCGCGGAGCCGTACAGGCCGAGCCGGTCGATCTCCGGCCCTCGGATAACGCAGATGATGGTATAGGCGGCGTCGAAGATCAAACCGAAGACAAGCATGCTGTCCGCGTTCATCTTGAACGTAAACATCCCTTTCAGTCCCTTGATCACGGACGGAAGGATGGTCATCGCACAGATGAAGACCAGCTGAAGGTCGATCAGGATGTACATCCGGGCGCCGGTGTTGACGTCTCCGGATTTCAAAAGGAATCCAAAGAGCGGCCCGAATTCCATCAGGCACACCAGTCCGGTCACGAAAAGCGCCAGCAGAAGGCGGATGATATTTCCGCGCTTGGCGGAGCGCAGTTTTCCGGACAGTTCCGGATTCTGCGTGCGGCTCGTATATTCGAAGATGAGGTCCGTGGCTTTCTTCCGCTTTTTACGCGATTTTAGAATCATCTGCGCGCGTGCGGGATCCATGGTATAGTCTCCGTCCGCCATGCGGTCGAACGCCATGCGCAGATTGTCGTCGGTCGGGTCGGATCCCGGCCCGATGGAGGGAACGTCCGCTCCGTCCGAAATGAAGGACAGCTGTCCGTCGTCCCGGTCCGATTCCGGAATGCCTCCGGCGATGACGCGACTCCCCAGATCCTGGTAGTCGCGGTCGTAATCCGCATACTGCATTTCCCGTTCTTTTTCGCGGATGGTCATCGTATCGCCGAGCGGGAACATTTCGGCCTGCTCGAAAGAAGGCTCACGCTCGCCCTCGTCGTCGGAGAACCGGGCGGAAACGTCGCGTTCGGTCTGGGCGGGATCCGTTTTCCGGGTCTTGGGCTCTTCCTGATCCAGAAGCGCATCCGGGCTCAGAATGCGTGTCCGGACGTCGTCCACCTTTTTCGCCTGGGACTGCGGCTTCGCATCCAGATAGCCGCGCAGCTTCTCATCCTCGAGTTTTTTGGCAAGCGATTCGCGCAGTTCCTGCGTGTTGCTCTTTTCGTCCTTGATCTCGCGCGTGCTGTAGCGGTCGATCAGTTCGATGGTCTCCGCGTCCAGATTACGGCGTTTGGCAGGTTCGTCCTTTTTTTCGGTCTGGTCGACGACGATGGTATCGGCCAGCAATGTCTTTTCCAGTTCTTTCGTCTTCTGGCGCTCGTCCGCTTTCGCGATGTCCTTCTCGTTTTCGCGGTCGGCTTCCAAAAGAAGATCGGAAATATCGAACGATTCTTTCGGCTTGCCCGGATTGGAACGGTTTTCGTTTCCCATATTCAGTTCTCTCCTTTCCAATCGAGCATTAAGACTTTGCGAAACGCTGACGCGCCGCTTCGAAAAGAACGACGGCCGAAGCGTTGGACACATTCAGTGAATTGATGGACCCGAACATCGGAATGCCGACGACTCCGTCGCTTTCGTCTTTCAGAAGACGCGAAACGCCGTCTCCCTCACTTCCGAGGATCAGCGCGACTCCGCCTTTGAAATCCATCCGGTAATAGGGCTCGCCTCCGGCCTCAAGCGCCCATACCCACACGTTGTTCTCTTTTAACGTGCGGACGGCGGCGGCCAGATTGGGGACACGTGCGATCGGCATATGGAACACGGCGCCGGCACTGGACTTCGCCACCGTGCCGTTGATGCCGCAGGTGTTCCGCTTCGGAATGACGATCCCGTTTGCTCCCGCGCATTCCGCGGAACGGATAATGGCTCCGAGATTGTGCGGATCGTTGATGGAATCGCAAATGACGAAAAAGGGCTGTTCGGACCGGTCGGCCGCCTGCCGAAGCAGATCTTCGACGGACAGATAATCCGTTTCAGCGGCATAGGCGGCAACGCCCTGATGCGCGCCTCCCGCAGCCAGCGCGTCCAGTTTGCGGATATCCGTTTCCACGATCGGAATACTCTTCTCTTTCGCCAAAGCGACGATCACCTGCAGAGAACCTTCCGGAGTTCCCTGCTTCATCAGAACGCGATCCACCTGACGCGAGCTTTTCAGCAGTTCGATGACCGCATTTCTTCCGATAAAGAGCCCTTCATGTTCCGTTTCTTTATCCAAAAGCCGGTGAAAACCTGTCTTTGCGGCCATTTCTCAACCCTCACTCATTCCTGTACAATCTAATCCATATTGATTATATCATACGCATTTTGGGTTGTCAATTCGCGCACCGGATAATCTTTCGCAAAGAGCCCGATTTTTCGCCTCGAAAAAGCGACCCCGGCACCGGCCGGGGTCGCTTCTGGTTATTCGTGCTTGGGGACCGGACGGAGGGAATCCTCCGTCCAATCCGATTCATTTATCCGAGAGCCGTTTCTTACTGAGCAAGAACCAGTTTCTTCAGATAGATGTAGTCGCGAGCATCGATTTCGCCGTCGCCGTTCACGTCAGCTCTTGCCTCTTCTTCAGGAGAGAGGTTGTAGCTGCCGAGAATGCTCTTCTTCAGGAGCAGGTAGTCGATTGCGTCGACTTCGCCGTCGCCGTTCAGGTCGCCCTGTTCGTAGACCGGGCCAACGTCTTCGGCGTTAACGGATACTTCCGCAAGAGAAATGAATTCCCAATAGATCTTTCCATCGGCAGGGCTGTCACCGAGAACCGCGGCATTGGAACCGACATTCAGTTCGACCTTCACGAATTTCGCTTCAACAGCGTCAAACGCGAATGCGTTGGAAACGGTTCCGGCTGCGCCGGTAGACAGTTCAGCTTCGGCAAGATCAAACTCGCCAACCACGGTATAGGTTTCGCCGTCCGCAGAAACGGAAACGATAGCCTTTCCTTCCGGATAGCCAATCATGACGTTCGCGCAGTGATACAGATCCAGCGTGATGCCGGAGACTTTCTTCACTTCGTCGAGTTCGTCGATCACGATGACTTTCATGGGTTTTTCTTTGCATGCGGTGTTGGTAACGAGCAGGACTTTGCCGGTTCCGACATCGCCCCAGCCGCCGGAGAATCCGGTCTGGCCGTCGGTCAGAATCGCGTTGTCCTTCACTTTTACCTCAACCTCGATGGGTTCGGGAGCAACGGGCTTTTCGGATTCCCAAACTTCGACTTCGTCCGCCCAGATGTAGTTGCCGCCGATGGCGGTGAACTTCACATAACGGGCTTTGACGGGAGCGTCGAGAGTAACTACGAAGAGGGTCTCCTGCCAAGCATTACCGGTTGCATCCGCAACGCTTTCAACATCGATATCAGTGAAGTTTTCACCATCGAGCGAGTAAGCGACTTTGATGCCGGTAATGATCGTAATGCCCCAGTTGCCGCCGAATGCATGCAGATCGAACTTGTCAACTGCATATTCGCCGCCGAGATCAACAGTGATCGACGGGCCGTCAGCGATCGGAAGTCCGGCAGAACCAGCCGTGCCGCCGTTTTCAACCATGATGCCGTCAGTCAGTTTGACACCGTCATCCTTGAAGTTGTCGGTACGGGTATTTCCGGTCACAGTATAGGCCTTCTGGTAGGAGAGCGGACGTACCGGAGGCTCGCCGTAAGTGAATCCGGCCTGCTCCAGTGCAACATTGCCTTCAAGTTCAGCGACCTTGTCAAGGAGAACGTTGTAAACCTTGATGATGTCTCCGACCTTGATCTTGGTCATTACATCGTATCCGGCCTTGTTGCCGTTGTACGAAATAATGTATCCGCCTTCAGGGCAAACGAATTCGCAAGCTTTGGCAAGCGTAAAGTCGACGTCAATAACGGTGTTGTCTTTGTCAAC
>JAGACN010000124.1 GCA_017614095.1 Clostridia bacterium
ACAGCCCCGGCAACGACATGCGCGTGTCCGAGGAACGGTTTGAAGCCTCGCGCAATTTCGCGAACAAGATCTGGAACGCCGCGCGGTTCGTCTTGATGAATCTGGATACCGACTGCGATCCGGACAACCTGGACTGCGACGGACTGCCGGACGAGGACAAGTGGGTCGTCTCGCTGTTCAACGATCTGGTCCGGGAAGTGCGGGACAATATGGACCGCTACGAACTGGGCGTCGCCGTCGGCAAGATCTACGACTTCGCCTGGGACGTCTTCTGCGACTGGTACATCGTACTGGTGAAGTCCCGTCTGAACGAAAAAGGGACCGATTCCAACCTCAAGGCGCAGAAAGTTTTGACGTATATCCTTTCGAACGTCATGAAACTGCTGCATCCGTTCATGCCGTTCATCACGGAAGAGATCTGGCGCTCCCTCCCGCACGCGGGCGACTCCGTCATGGTCTCCGACTTCCCCGTTTACCGGGAAGACCATTGCTTCCCGGAGCAGGAAGCGTCCATGAAGAAGATCATCGACGCCATCCGCGCGGTGCGAAACGTGCGCGCGGAACGGAACATCCCGCATTCCCGCAAAGCGCATCTGCTGATCCGGACCGGCGAACCGGAAACCTTCCTCGGAAAAGAAGCTTTCTTCCTCCGGCTCGCGTACGCGTCCGGCGTGGAGATCTCGTCCGAAGCCGGAACGTCCGGGGCCGCGCTCCGCGCCATTACCGACGTGTGCGAGATCCAGATTCCGCTGTCCGACCTGATCGATAAGGCGGAGGAGACCGCCCGGCTGAACAAGGAACTGGCAAACGCGGCCGGCGAAGCCGAACGGGCAAAGGCGAAACTGTCCAATTCCGCGTTCGTGGAAAAGGCGCCCGAAAAACTCGTCCAGGCGGAGCGGGACAAACTCGCGGCCGCAGAAGCGAAAATCGAAAAAATAAAAGAAGCCCTCGCTCAGCTGGCTTCCGTCGAATAAGGAGGATACCTCTTATGGCCGAATGTACGCACGACTGCTCCACCTGCAGCGAAAACTGTTCTTCCCGTGAGCCGGAAAGCCTGCTGGAGCCCATCAACGAGCACTCCTCCTGCAAAAAAGTCATCGGCGTCGTCAGCGGCAAGGGCGGCGTCGGAAAATCCATGGTCACCTCGCTGCTGGCCGTCCTGGCCAGCCGGGCGGGCCTGAAGACCGCCATTCTGGACGCGGACATCACGGGTCCGTCCATTCCGAAAGCGTTCGGCATCCATGAAAAGGCGCTGGCGTCCGAAGAAGGCATCTATCCGGCCGTGACCAAGACGGGCATCCGGCTGATGTCCGTCAACCTGCTGCTGGACAGCGAATCCGATCCGGTCGTCTGGCGCGGCCCGATCCTTGCCGGCGTCGTCAAGCAGTTCTGGACGGACGTGATCTGGGGAGAAACGGACATCATGTTCATCGATATGCCTCCCGGAACCGGAGACGTCCCGCTGACCGTCTTCCAGTCCATTCCGCTCGACGGGATCGTCGTCGTCACTTCTCCTCAGGAGCTGGTGTCCATGATCGTCGACAAAGCGGTCAAAATGGCCGGTTTAATGAACATCCCGGTACTCGGACTGATCGAGAACTACTCCTATTTCCAGTGCCCCGATTGCGGCGCGAAGCACGAGATCTTCGGCAGAAGCCGCGCGGAAGAGACCGCGAGCGCATTCGGGATCCCGTCGGTCGTCCAGCTTCCCGTGGATTCCGGGCTCGCCGCGGCCGCGGACGCGGGGATGCTGGAACTGTTCGAAGGCGACTGGCTGGACAGCCTGCTGCCGGCTCTGCTGCCGGACGCGGACGAATAAAACAGAATAGGAAAAGGGGCTGTTTATGACCCGGCATGTCTGCGGGGGCGTAAACAGCTCCTTTCTGCAATCCGTCACTTCACTTCTTCGAGAATCCAAAGGATCGACCGGTACTCCAGCGTGGTCGGCGCGTGCAGACCGAACGCCATCAGTTCGTCTCCGCGATGGATCTGACCGGAGAACCGCTCTTTGTAAAGGGCGTCTGGCTTCAAACCGCGCAACGCGATCCGTTCGTTGTTGCCGTACATCCGGACATGCGTCAGCACGTAGCCCGCGATGCAGACCGAACGGTCTTCGGACACCGTGCACCAGGCGGCGCAGGTCTCTTCGTGCGGATCCCGCAGCCGGTAATAGGTTCCTCCGCACAAAACGCTTCCGAATTCCTTATAGATGTTCCCGGTATCCAGGACCATCTTTTTTTCTTCATCGGACAGTTTTGTCGGATCCAGTTCGTATCCGAACGAACCGGTCAGCGCGACGCAGAACCGGGTCTCGAACGGAGTCACGTGTCCGGTCTGATGGTTGGGGGACGCCGACACGTGCGCGCTCATCGCGGAGAGCGGATACACTAAGGATGTCCCGTACTGGATGCGGAGACGCTCGATGGCATCCGAGTTGTCCGACGTCCAGACTTGCGGCATATAGTAAAGCATGCCGGCGTCGAACCGTCCTCCTCCGCCCGAGCAGGATTCGAACAGCACGTCCGGGAAATCTCCGGTCAGCCGTTCCAGCAGCGCGTACAGGCCGAGATAATACCTATGCCCGACTTCCCGCTGGCGGTCCGCCGGCAGCAGGTCGCTGCCGACCTCGGTCGCGTTCCGGTTGAAGTCCCATTTCACATAGGCGATCATGCCGGTCTTCAGGACGTCGGAAATGGCGTTATACAGATAATCTCGAACATCTGTTCTCGACAGATCCAGGATGAGCTGGTTCCTTCCCTCGGAGCGCGGGCGTCCGTTCATATGCAGGCACCAGTCCGGATGCGCGCGGTAAAGGTCGCTGTCCGGAGAAACCATTTCCGGTTCGAACCAGATGCCCAGTTTGATGCCCAGTTCGTTCAGATGCCGGTATACGGCCTCGATGCCGCCGGGCAGTTTCCGGCGGTCGACCACCCAGTCGCCCAGCGAACAGTTGTCCGTGTCCCGCTTTCCGAACCAGCCGTCGTCGATGACCAGCAGTTCGATCCCGAGACCGGCGCAGCAGGTGCCGATCTCTTTCAGGCGGTTTTCGTCGAACGAGAAGTAGCAGGCCTCCCAGCTGTTCAGCAGGACCGGTCTGCGGCTGTCGCGGTATTTGCCGCGGCAGAGACGCGTGCGGAACAGGCGGTGGAAGCGGTGGGACAGAGCCCCCAATCCCGTGCCGGAATAGACCAGCACGGCTTCCGGCGTATGGAAGTCCTCCCCGGGCTCCAGTTTCCAGCTGAACTCTTCGGGGTTCAGACCGATGACCGTACGCGCGGTGTCGAACTGATTCGCGGCGGCTTCGGCGGTAAAGGATCCGGAGTAGACCAGTACCTGCCCGTAAACGTCTCCGCTCTCCTCATCCGCGTTCGGAGACGTCAGGATGAGGAAGGGGTTGTGCACATGCGAGGAGGCGCCCCGTCTGCTGTCCAGCAGGAACCTTCCGTGCGCCAGCGGGACCGATTCCAGATTCCGTTCCCGGCAATGCGTGCCGAAGTTGGCGATCACCCGGTACCGGATGTGATCGAAATCCACGCTCGCGCTCATCGCGCGGCGCAGAACGACGGCGGAGTCTCCCCCGTTCCGGATACGGGCGTAGCGCGTCAATGCGTCGTAGCCGTCCAGGACGCAGTAATAGAGGTCCACCTCCAGACGGCTGACCGGATCCGCCATATGGACGATCAGCGTCTCGCATTCGCCCGCTTCCGCGTAGACGGCCGGAAGCCCGGGAATGGCCTGCTTCTCATGCAGCACCGTATGACCGGTATAGCGCAGATCCGCGATGTTGCTGCCGTCCGCGTTCTCCGCTTCCAGCGCGGGCGTCCGCAGATCGCCTCTGCCCCAGCAGGGATACTCCAGCGGAACGTCGTCCAGGATGAAGCCTTCGCACCGCTCCATGCGCGGAGAAAAGGCGGCGCGCCCCTGTTCCCTGAAAAAATAGGAATGGTCGCCCTCCGCCAGTTTTGCGCCCCAGTACAAATGAAGCAGGAATCCGTCGCGCACCTGCATGACGTAGCTGGCGTGCGCGGTATTCAGTTGGAACTGCAGGGGATCGGAATGAATGAAGATCGACATAGGAAACCTCCGGATAGCGGAATCATTGCGTGAAATCGAGCAGCCTGGTCGCGATCGCGAAATAGATCAGCAGGCTCAGCGCGTCCACGATGGTCGTGATGAACGGACTCGCCATCACGGCCGGGTCCAGCCCGATCCGTTTGGCCAGTATGGGCAGCGTGCAGCCGACGAACTTGGCGACCACGATGGTCAGCGCCAGCGTCAGACAGACGACGAGCGCCTGCATGACCGACGCACCGTCGACCAGGATCACCTTCCCGAATCCGACGACCGCAAGGCAGAGACCGCACAGCAGCGCGACGCGGACCTCTTTCCAGATGACGCGCAATACGTCCCGCATCTGAACGTCGCCCAGAGACAGGCTTCGGATGATCGTGACCGAGGACTGTCCGCCGGCGTTTCCGGCGGTATCCATCAGCATCGGAATAAAGATGGTCAGGATCGGGATGATGGCCAGCTTTTCGTTGAAATGGTCGAGGATGGTGCTGGTGAACGTCGCGGATACCATCAAGAGCAGCAGCCACGGGATGCGCTTCCGCCAGGTCTCGAAAACGCCGGTCGCCAGATAAGGCTTGTCGGTCGGCAGGATGGCAGCCATCTTTTCGATGTCTTCCGTTGCCTCTTCCTGCAGAACGTCCGCCGCGTCATCGTACGTGATGATGCCGACCAGCCGTTTGCCCTTGTCAACGACGGGTATCGCCAGGAAGTCGTACTTGGCCATCGTCTGCGCGACGGTTTCCTTGTCTTCCGACGTTTCCACCGAAATGACGTTCGTCGTCATGATCTCACTGATCTCGCACTCTTCGTCAGCCAGCAGCAGGTCCTTGACGGTCACCAGACCGATCAGCGAACGGTCGCGTTCGGTCACGTAGCAGGTATAGATGGTCTCCTTGTCCACGCCGGTCCTCCGGATGCGCGCAAACGCGTCCGCAACAGTCATGTCCTTGTTGAGGCGTACGTACTCGGTGGTCATGATGCTGCCCGCGCTGTCTTTCGGGTAACGCAGGATCTGATTGATGGCGGTGCGCGATTCCGCGTCCGTATTCTTCAGGATGCGCTTGACCACGTTGGCGGGCATCTCCTCGATGATGTCGACCGTATCGTCGATATACAGCTCATCCAGGACTTCGTGCAGTTCGTTGTCCGTAAAGGTCTTGATCAACGCCTCCTGGCTTTGCGGAGACATTTCGACGAACACTTCGGCCGCCGTCTCTTTCGGCAGCAGGCGGAATACGCGCGCGCGTTCGCTCTCCTCCATTTCTTCGACCACCAGGCCGATATCCTGCGGGGCGAGAATGGACAGCGCGCCGCGGATCTCGCGGAACTGGTGATTGGTCAGCATTTCGCTGATCTTTTTCGGAAACTCCTCCCGGAGCATGGTATCCATTTCCATAAAAAAATACCATCCTTTCCTCATGATAGCCGATGCCGGCAACAGGTATCAGGAACAGTGATGGCAAAGGAAAAGGCAAAAGACCCGATGCAAACGGTCAGCAGAGCGTCCCGGACCGACGCCGCCGAAAAAGGACCGGCTGCAGGGAACTGCGCAATTCCAAGCCACTACTTCGCCCAACGTCCATCCAGATCCACTCCCTTTCGTTCGTTTTTGCTGTATCCATACTACCTTTTTGGCCCCCGTTTGTCAATACGCTTTCGAAAGAAAAATCCGGCATATGCGCGTTCTCTTCTCATCCTCTTGCAAAAACGAGAAGAATATGGTAAAATGGGTCCGGTCAAAACAAAAACCGGCCACCGGAACGGGGAGGCTTTGCATGTTTCATTTCGGCAACCACTGGGACGATCTCCTGGCCCCGGAATACGACAAGCCGTATTACCAGGCTTTACGGGCCTTTCTTATCCGCGAATACCGCGGCGGAAACGTCCGCATTTTTCCGCCGATGGAGGATCTGTTCGCCGCGTTCCGGATCACCGACTATCCCGACGTGAAAGCGGTCATACTCGGGCAGGATCCCTACCACGGCGCCGGACAGGCGCACGGATTGTGCTTTTCCGTCCGGGACGGCATTCCGGCACCGCCCTCCCTGCAGAACATCTTCAAGGAACTGCACGACGATCTCGGCGTCCCGATCCCGCGCAGCGGGAACCTGACCCGCTGGGCCGAACGCGGCGTCCTGCTGCTGAACAGCGTTCTCACCGTCCGCGAGGGGATGGCGGGAAGCCACCGCGGCAAAGGGTGGGAGACCTTCACCGACCGGGCCATCTCGCTTCTGAACGAAAAGGAGACGCCGGTCTGCTTCCTGCTCTGGGGAAACTACGCGCGCAGCAAAAAAGAACTGATCACCTCTCCGAAGCACCTGGTCCTGGAGGCGGCCCATCCCAGCCCGCTCTCCGCGCGGTCGTTTTTCGGATGCAGACATTTTTCCAAATGCAATCAATTTCTGGGGGACGGCGCCATCGACTGGACGCTGGAATGAAACCCTCTCCGGGAGCCTTCTGTCATGATTAAACTGATCAAAAAGATATGGGGGATGGAACTGATCCGCTATCTGTTCGCCGGCGGAACGGCCTTCCTCTTCGACAACCTGACCTTTTATCTGTTCAACAACCTGATCCTGCCGGACATGGGCGGATGGTGGATCATCGAAGACCTCAAGAACATGATCTCCGTTTTCCTCGGCTTTTTGGTCGGATTGCTGATCAACAACTTCATCTCGATGTTCCTTGTCTTTACGTCCGACGAACAGAAAAAGAAAAGCCGCACGTCGCGCGCGTTCTTCCTCTTCTCGGTCGTCGGCGTCATCGGTCTGGGGCTGAGCATCGGCGGGAACCAGCTGTGCATCGTCCTGTTCGGCGAAGGGGACACGAAGGAACTGATCTACAAGATCCTGGTCGCCGTTCCGGTCACCGCATGGAACTACCTCGGCCGCAAATTCCTGGTCCGTACCAAAAAAGAGCCCGCTCCTGCAGACAGCGGGAAGGAGGACGAAACCAATGTCTAAAACAGCCGTCATCATCGGCGCGGGGCCTGCCGGCCTGACCGCCGCATACGAATTGCTGAAAACAACGGACGTCAAACCGGTCATCCTCGAAGAGAGCGATGCCATCGGCGGCATTTCCCGCACCGTCCGCTACAACGGCAACCGGATGGATATCGGCGGACACCGCTTCTTCTCCAAGGTGGAGGAGGTCAACCGGCTGTGGGCGGAAATCATGCCGACGCAGGGCGCGCCCGCAAAGGACGACGCGATGCTCGGCCGGGAAAAACCGCTTGCCGAAAGCGGACCGGATCCGGAACGCGAAGACCGCGTGATGCTCATCCGCGACCGCGTTTCCCGCATCTATTTTTTGAAAAAGTTTTTCAAGTACCCCATCTCCATGAGCGCGGAGACTTTCCGTAACATGGGCTTCAAAAACACGATGCGCGCCGGTTTCGGATACATCAAGTCCTGCTTCCACAAACTGCCGGAAGACAATCTTGCGAACTTTTACATCAACCGGTTCGGCAAGCCCCTGTACGAAATGTTCTTCGAAGACTACACGACCAAACTGTGGGGCGTGGATCCGAAAGAGCTGTCCGCCGACTGGGGCGCCCAGCGCGTCAAGGGGCTTTCCCTCTGGAAAGCGCTGGCCGACGCGGTCTCCAAACCCTTCCGCGGAAAGAACGCAAAAGTCGAGACGTCCTTGATCGAACAGTTCTCCTATCCGAAAATGGGCCCCGGCCAGTTGTGGGAAACGCTTGCGGATATGATCCGCGAACGCGGGGGCGAGATCCGGATGAACGCGCCCGTCCGCCGGATCGTGCTTGCCGGCGGAGCGATCGACCATGTGGAACTGGAAGACGGCACGTCCGTGTCCGGCGACTACTATCTCTCCTCCATGCCCGTCAAGGACCTGATCGAAGGCATCGGCCGGGAGAACGTTCCCGAAGCGGTCTACGAAACGGCGACGACGCTTCCCTACCGCGACTTCATCACGGTCGGACTTCTGGTCAACAAACTGCAGATCCAAAACCAGACCAAGATGAAAACGGTGAGCAACATCGTTCCCGACTGCTGGATCTATATTCAGGAACGCGACGTCAAGCTCGGCCGGCTGCAGATCTTCAACAACTGGTCCCCGTATATGCTGAACGACATGGAAAACACGGTCTGGATCGGGCTGGAGTATTTCTGCAACGAAGGCGACGAGCTCTGGTCCATGGAGGACGATGCGTTCATCGCGTTCGCGGAGGAGGAACTGGAGCATATCGGCGTCATCAAAAAAGAGGACGTTCTGGACGCCCACCGCGAAAAGGTCAAAAAAGCCTACCCCGCCTATTTCGGCTCGTACGATCATTTCGACGACGTCCGCAACTACCTGGACGGGATATGCAACCTTTACTGCATCGGCCGGAACGGCCAGCACCGGTACAACAACATGGACCACTCCATGGCGACCGCGATGGAGGCCGTCAAGTGCATCCGGGACGGGTCCTCCGACCGCTCGCCCGTCTGGAACGTCAACACGGAAAAGGAATACCACGAGGAAAAAGAAGCAAAATAGAACCGGACCCCGTATCGCGGAAAAAGCCCTTTGAGGACAATACCCTCAAAAGGCTTTTTTGTTTTCTGATTCTGATTTTCCGCCCGTCCGATTTCACGCTTTCTTCAGCGGCACCCAGATATAGACGCGCATATCCCGTGATCCTTCTTCCGGAGGCAGGTAGACCTCGATGTCATAGTCCCCCGCCAATGCGTATCCCTGAAGCGCGGGCAGCCATTCCGACCAGATCTTCGCGTTCGTATCCTGCAGCGTTTCAAGGGTGCAGGGGAACTGCGCCCAGAAGCTTCCGGGGATCACGCGCGTCCGGCAGCCTTCCGGGATGTCTTCCCACGGGAAATAGAGATCGGCTATCCAGTAGTCGAACTCCTTCCCCCGCATATCCAGACACAGGCCGAACGTTCCCATGACCGGCCGGTCCTCTCCCTGCGCAAGCCACTTGTCCCAGAACCTGGGGATCTCCTGATAGCTCGTGTCCGAATGAAACGGCCGCTTGACGCCGACGATCGTGAACGGAGCCTTTTCCACAATCCGGTAATCCAACATGTTCCCACCCTCCAACGTGATTACAATGTGCAGCGGAGCGAACGGGCGCAGAGACGCGCCATATCCGGTTCGTTCGCCAGGTTGCGCTCGATGAAGCCGGCCGATTTCCGGGACCCTTCCACCCGGCCTTGCATCCGCATTCCTCTTTCTTTCTGCCGCATGTCCTTCTGAACCGGCTCACGGGTCCTTGTCCCGCTCACTTCGTCCGGATCAGGAGCTTCTCCGCCCACTCATCCGCCCGGAAACCGGTCAGCACGAATGCTTCACTCACAAGGAGCGGCCGTTTCACCAGCATGCCGTCCGACGCAAGCAGGGCGAACTGTTCGTCTTCGGACATGCCCGGCAGTTTCTTGGCAAGGTCCAGCTCCCGATAGGGCATGCCGCTGATATTGAAGAACCGCTTCAGGGGCAAGCCGCTTGTTGCATGGTATTCCCGAAGCGCTTTTTCATCCGGATGCCGCTCTTTTATGTCCACAAGCTGATACGGGATCCGGTTGCCGTCGAGCCACTGCAGCGCTTTCCGGCAAGTGCTGCATCTGCTGTAGCAAAAAACCGTGATCATAGATCCTTTCCTCCTCTTTCCTGTTCCGCTGTCCGGTTTTCCGGACGAACGGACACTTCCCCGCTCGAAAGCAGGATCCGTTCTCCGCTCCGGTCCACCCACAATCCTCCGCTCTCGTCGACCGACAGCGCCTGCGCGCGAAAACATTCCGTTCCGCGCAGAACGGTGACCGTCTTCCCGATCACCATGCTCCGTTCCCGGTAGCACGCGAGAACGGCTTCGGGCGTACGCGTCCGGTCGTCCAGTCCGGCAAGCAGCCGGTCCAGGAGCGCCTTTTTGTCCGGCCGCAGGCCGGTCAGGGATTCGAGGTCTCCGGCAACGTCCCGCAGCTCCGGCGGAAAAGCCGTCCGGAAGACGTTGATGCCGATGCCGACGACCGCATAGGCGGGCTTCCCGTCCGGTCCGAACGCACCCTCGGCAAGAATGCCGCCGATCTTTTTTCCGTGCAGGAGGACGTCGTTGACCCATTTGATCTCCGTCCGCTCCCCGATCGCTTCCTCGATCGTTTCCGCGACGCAGACGGCGGCCCGGACGGTCAGCAGCGTCGCGTCCTCCGGAGGCAGAACGGCCGACAGGTACAAGCCGGATCCGGAAGGCGAGAAAAACGATCTCCCTTTCCGCCCGCGTCCGGCCGTTTGTCCGTTCGCGGCGACGCATATGTTCTGGATCCCGGACGCGGCCAGTTCTTTCGCCCGGTCGTTCGTCGAGCCGATGACGTCGTGGTATTCAAGGACAAAGGGCATAGGCAACCTCTTCGAATGCGAAACGCCCCCGCCGCTTCCCGGCCGCGGGGGTTTTCGACTGTTTGATACTATCCGGGACCGTTCAGTCCGCTCTCGGATAGGCAATGACCTCGATCTCATCCGTAAAAAGCCAGCCGAGGCAATTCACCGTGACCTTGACGTACCGAGCGGAGACCGGAGTCTCCAGCAGGAGCTCCTCCGTCCGGATGTACGCGTATCCCGTCCCCTTGTCGGAGCAGACCGTTTCGCCGGTCTTCTCATACGTCTCGCCGTCCTTGGAGAAGGAAACGCTGAAGGACTTCGGCTCCATGACGGCCCCGTACCCGCCGCCGAGGACCTCCATCCGGATGTCCCCGATACCGTCCGTCACCTCCCCGAGGTCGATGACGACTTCGAAGACCGGCCGGTCACATCCGGTCCATGGCGGATCCGAGAAACTCGACCGCCCGTGAATGCCGTCCGTCAGCTCGCCGCCGGCGTCGCCGTTCTCATGGGTCGCCAATGTGGACGTATACGGTTTCCAGAACGCGACGTTGACGCCGGGAACCGTCCTGTCCACGGGCCCGCCGGCCTCCGACGGACTGCCGTCCGCGTCGAATCGCCTGATCCCGGAAGAACATGCCGAGCGGTCGTAGACGGCGACGGAAAAGGGTTCTCCCGATCCGTCGTCGGGCAGGATCAGATAGGCCGTTCCGCCGGCCGTCCGGATCAGCCGTCCGCTGAACCACCGTTCCTTGCCGCCCCTCGAAAACCGCACGGCTGACACGCCGTATGTCGGCAGAGGGAACCAGACTGCGATCTCCCCGTCCTGCGCGCTCGCATGCACGTCGAATGCCGCGTCCGAGGGAAGCAGTTCGTCCGGCGCCTTTCCGGTATGCAGGTATTCGATATACGCGCTGTGATAGGATCCGATGTCGTTGTAGATGGTATAGTTCGAGAAGAACTCGGGCATATACGCCTCGTAGGTGAACGTCGCGAGCACTTCCGCGAATGGCGCTGCGGTCTCCATCTGCCGGACGAACCGCGAGACCGGAGCGGGGATGTCGTCTTCCCCGTCGGGAACGGATCCGTCCAGAATGAAGTTCTCGAGATTGACCCAGAACCGGATCCCCTTCCGTTTGCACGCGTTCGCGGCAGCGGACAGATAGTTCCCCGCGTTATCGGGATCGAAGTATCCGCATCCGACCCCGTCCTGCGGGCAGTAGATGTCGAACGCCCGGAAGGCGGTATTGGAAAAGATGCGGTCCAGATCCTCTTCCAGCTGCTTCTCGTTTCCGCCCCATGACGTGCAGTAGGGGGAAAGGAGGAGCGGAAGAGAGGCGTCCCGGCTTTCGATATGCGCCAGCACCCCGTTCAGAATGGAGGCCACTTCGTCGGGATGGCGATGAAAATCCCCGTTGCTGAACTCCTGCGTCATATACCAGCCGCAGAAGGTTCCGGGATACGCTTTCCCGTATTTCGCATACAGACCGGTCACCGCTTTTTCGTTGGCGGCGAGGAATGCGTCCGTCTTTCCGAAGATGTCTTCCGCCGCGTTCATTCCCATGAAGACCTTCATCCCGCGCTTGGCGGCCTCCCGGAAAATGTGATCCAGCCCGCTGTTCCCGTAGACGTTCCCGTCCGTGCCGGTCCCGTGAAGGACGACGAGCCCTTCGATGCCCGCTTCCTCCAGCGTGTCGAAGTACGCCTCCGCCATTGCGTCCGTGACGCCGTACAGGGACATGGTGGTGACAAGGCTCCAGGAGACGCGGGGAAGGTCGACGGCATCGGGCGCGCGGTCGTGGGACGGCTCCCGCTCCGCGGCGACTGGAATTGCTTCCGTTCCCAAGGCGGATCCCGCGTAAACGGCGGTCTCGACAAACCCCGCGCGTCCCGTCCCGCCGGTCTGCAGGACGAACCGCACGTATCTGGCGTCGACGCCTTCCTCCGCTTCCGCTTCCAGTTTGTAGATTCTTCTCATCGCCGTGGCGGGACGGGCTTCGTACGCCTGTTCCGCACCGACCTGGACAAAAGCCCTGTCTTCCCCGGCGGCGAACACCTTCATGCCGAGAATGTCGGCCGTTTCCGAGGACCGGACCATCCACAGGTCGAACAGGCGGAGATCCGTTCTTGTCACGCCGAGATCCAGTTCGATCTCGAACGGGTCCTTTCCGTCTCCGCAGAACAGAACGCCGTCGTCGTCCAGCTGCAGGTCGTTGACGCATCCGTCCGTCAGATAGCCGCTGTCCGGCCCCGTCTTGACGGAAACCGAATAGGCTGCTCCGGACGAGACCAGGACATGAGGAGACGACGGACCGTTCCCGGAAGAGGGTTCCGAGACCGCTTCCGGAGCCGAAAGGCCGCCGCTCTGCTCCCCGCCGGATCCGCCGGAGCCGGCATTCCCGCACGAGGCGGGCGCGATCGACAGCAGCGCCGCCATGGCGACGACCGCCCATCGGTTGTGAATCCGTTTCATGTTCTTACGGCCTTTTTCTGCGGCATCAGAATGCGATGCGCTGCTCGATTTCCTGTTTCAGGGATGCGATCGGGACCCGGACCTGCTCCATGGTGTCGCGGTCGCGGATGGTCACGCAGTGATCCTCTTCGCTGTCGAAATCGTAGGTGATGCAGATCGGCGTACCGATCTCGTCCTCGCGGCGGTAGCGTTTCCCGATGGAGCCCGCTTCGTCGTAATCCACGAGGAAGTATTTGGACAGTTCCGCGTAGATGGCGGTCGCCGGCTCGGCCAGTTTCTTGGACAGCGGCAGGACCGCGGCCTTGAACGGGGCGAGCGCGGGATGCAGGTGCAGCACCGTGCGGATGTCCGGCTTGTCTTCCGTGCCGAGATTCTCCTCGTCGTAGGCGTCGACCAGGAACGCCAGCGCGACGCGGTCCGCGCCGAGCGACGGTTCGATGACGTAGGGGATATAATGTTCGTTGGTTTCCGGATCAAAGTAGGAAAGATCCTGACCGGACGTGTTCTGATGCTGCGTCAGGTCGTAATCGGTGCGCGACGCGATGCCCCACAGTTCGCCCCAGCCGAACGGGAACAGGAATTCGAAGTCCGTCGTGGCGTTCGAGTAGAAGGCCAGCTCCGCCGGATCGTGGTCGCGCGTCCACAGGTTCTTGTCCTTCAGGCCAAGCGACAGCAGCCACTGGTGGCAGAATTCCTTCCAGTAGGCGAACCAGTCCAGCTCCGTGCCGGGCTTGCAGAAGAATTCAAGTTCCATCTGTTCGAATTCCCGGATGCGGAAGATGAAGTTCCCGGGAGTGATCTCGTTCCGGAAGGATTTCCCGACCTGCGCGACCCCGAACGGGATCTTTTTGCGCGTCGTGCGCTGGATGTTCTTGAAATTGACGAAAATGCCCTGCGCGGTCTCCGGACGCAGATAAACGGCGGACGAGCTGTCCTCCGTGACGCCCTGGAAGGTCTTGAACATCAGGTTGAATTTCCGGATGTCCGTGAAATCGCTCTTCCCGCAGCCCGGGCAGGCGATCTTCCGGTCGCGGATGTACGCCATCATCTCGTCGTCCGACATCGCCTCGACGGATACGTCTCCGATCCCGTTTTCGGCGTTGTAGTCCTCGATCAGCTTGTCGGCGCGGTGACGCATCTTGCAGCTCCGGCAGTCGATCAGCGGGTCGTTGAACGTCGTGACGTGACCGGACGCGACCCAGACCTGCGGATTCATCAGAATGGCGGAATCCAGGCCGACGTTGTAGGGGCATTCCTGCATGAATTTCTTGCGCCAGGCCGCCTTGATGTTGTTCTTGAATTCCACGCCGAGCGGTCCGTAGTCCCAGGAATTCGCGAGTCCGCCGTAGATTTCACTCCCGCTGTAAACGAATCCGCGGCTCTTGCAGAAGGCGACGATCTTGTCCATTGTCTTTTCGTGGTTTTCCATATGTGTTCCCGTTTCCGCGGCGGATATGCCGCGGCCTTTCGTTGAAATGCTTGCCGTATATGCTTTGCGCCGGTGCGCTACTGGGCCATTCGGCTCATGTCGCGCTGCGCCATGACCAGCCGGTAGTACCGGCCCTGTTTTTCCATCAGTTCCTCGTGCGTGCCGATCTCCTCCAGTTCGCCTTTTTCGAAGACGGCCAGTTTGGTCGCGCTGCGCAGCGTGGACAGACGGTGCGCGATCGCGACGGTCGTCCGTCCGGCGGACAGGCCCGCCAGCGCCTCCTGGATCTGTTTCTCCGTATCCGTATCCAGCGAGGAGGTCGCCTCGTCGAGGATCAGCAGGCGCGGATTCCGCAAGATGGCCCGCGCAATGGAAATACGCTGCTTCTCGCCGCCCGACAGGGTGTTCCCGCGCGCGCCGACGTAGGTGTTGTAGCCGTCCGGAAGCTTCATGATGAAGGTGTGCGCGCC
>JAGACN010000125.1 GCA_017614095.1 Clostridia bacterium
CCTCTCTTCGACGAATTCCCGCTGGCATTGGAATGCCGGCTGATCGCCTACGACCCGTCGACCGGTTCACTGGTCGGAGACATCCTGAACGTGGTCGCGGACGAATCCGTCCTCGGCCCGGACGGGAAACCGGACGTCAAACTGCTGAAACCGCTCCTCTTCGATCCCGCCGGGGACGCCTATTACGGCATCGGCGAAAAAGAAGACGACGCGTTCGCGCATACGCTGTGACGGACATGTCCTACGTCCTGATCCGGTCCGGCAGGAAGACCCTCTCTCTGTCCATCCGCCCGGACGGCGTCGCGGAAGTCCGCGCGCCGAGGTGGATGCCGAAAACGGAGATCGACCGGTTCGTCCGGTCAAAGGAAGGCTGGATGGCGAAGGTCCGCGCGAAACTCGCCGCCACGAAAGAAGCGGCCGCGGACGCCTACACGGCGGACGACCTGCGCCTGATGGCGGACCGTCTGAAGGACGTTCTGCCCGGCCTGCTGGACGGCTATGCCCGTAAACTCGGCGTCTCCTACGGAAGGGTCACCATCCGCTGCCAGAAGACGAGATGGGGAAGCTGCTCGTCCGAAGGCAATCTCAATTTCAACTGCCTGCTGGCCGAAGCGCCGGGATCCGTTCTGGACTACGTTGTCGCGCACGAACTGTGCCACCGGAAGGAAATGAACCACTCGAAACGATTCTGGGCGCTCGTCGCAAGCGTCTGCCCGGCCTACAAGGAGTCCGTCCGCTGGCTGAAAACGGAAGGGACCGTCCTGCAATCAAGAGTCCGGCGCGGCTAAACAAACCGAACAATACGCGGGTGCGATCGGCACCCGGAAAGAAAAAGAAAAGGAAAAAACATGGAAAAAATCACGCAAACACTGGCCAAGGAACTGGGCAAGCCGGAACAAGCCGTCCGGAACGTCATCACCCTTCTGGACGAAGGCAACACCATCCCGTTCATCGCCCGCTACCGCAAGGAGCAGCACGGCGCCATGGACGACACCACGCTGCGCATACTGGAAGACCGGCTGAAATATCTGCGGAATCTGGAACAGCGCAAGGAGGAGGTCCTGCGGTCCATCGAGTCGCAGGGCAAACTGACGCCCGAACTGGAGAACGCGGTGAACGACGCGTCGACGCTGGCGGAAGTGGAGGATCTCTACCGTCCGTACAAGCAGAAACGCCGCACCCGCGCAACCATCGCCAAGGAGAAAGGGCTGGAGCCCCTCGCATTGCAGCTGCTCGCGCAGGCCATGGACGATCCGGCGCCGGACGTTTTGGCGGAAGCATACATCGATCCCGAAAAAGGCGTCGAAACGGTCGAGGACGCCCTGGCCGGCGCGTCGGACATCATCGCGGAGACCGTCTCGGATTCCGCCGACCTGCGCAAGGAACTGAAGCGCCTCATCCACAAGATCGGGCTGGTCACCTCCACGGCCGCGAAAGAGGAGGATTCCGTCTACAGTACCTATTACGCCTTCTCTCAGCCGGTCTCCCGCATCCAGGGCCATCAGGTCCTGGCGCTCAACCGCGGCGAAAAGGAAGAATATCTGAAAGTGTCCGTGGCCCTGGACCGCGACACCGCACTGGCTGCCGCTGAACATTTGTTCGTTAAACCGGGAGCCCCGGCTTCCGCCTTCGTCCGCGCTGCGACGGAAGACGGATACGACCGTTTGCTGCAGCCTTCCGTGGAGAACGAGATCCGCGGGGAATTGACGGACGCCGCCGCGGAAGGAGCCATCCACAACTTCTCACTGAACCTGAAGCCGCTGCTCATGCAGCCGCCCGTCAAGGGAAAGGTCACCATGGGACTGGATCCCGGCTACCGCATGGGCTGCAAAGTGGCCGTCGTGGACGGAACGGGCAAGGTGCTGGACACCTCCGTCGTCTATCCTACCTACGGAGAGCGGCAGAAGGAAGAGGCCATCGTCAAACTGTCCGCCATGATCAAAAAACACGGCGTGGAGCATATCGCCATCGGCAACGGGACCGCCTCCCGCGAGACCGAGCAGATGACGGTCGACCTCATCCGCCGCTGTCCCGGCGTCAGCTACATGATCGTCAGCGAAGCGGGCGCCTCCGTCTATTCGGCTTCTCCGCTCGCGGCGCAGGACTTCCCGCAGTTCGACGTCAACCTCCGGTCGGCCGTTTCCATCGCCCGCCGTCTGCAGGATCCGCTGGCCGAACTGGTCAAGATCGATCCGAAGGCGATCGGCGTCGGCCAGTACCAGCACGACATGCCGGTCAAACGGCTGGACGAGAGCCTGGACGCGGTCGTCGAAGACTGCGTGAACGCGGTCGGCGTGGACCTGAACACCGCCTCGCCTTCTTTGCTGCAGCGGGTGTCCGGGCTGACGTCCGCCACCGCGAAGAACATCGTCTCCTTCCGCGAGGAGAACGGCGCGTACAGCTCCCGCAAGCAGCTGATGAAGGTGCCCAAGCTCGGGCCGAAGGCCTACGAGCAGTGCGCCGGCTTCTCGCGCGTGCCGGAAAGCAAGAACGTCTTAGACAATACCGGCGTCCATCCGGAAAGTTACGAAGCGACCGAAAAGATGCTGGACCTGTGCGGCTATTCGCTGGAGGACGTCCGCAAGGGCGAACTGAACCTCCTGCCCGAAAAACTGAAACTGTACGGGGAGGACAAGGCCGCGAAAGCGTGCGGCATCGGTCTGCCCACCCTGCACGATATTGTCAAGGAACTGCAGAAACCCGGCCGCGACCCGCGCGAGGCGTTGCCGCCGCCCATTTTCCGGACGGACGTTCTGGATCTGAAGGACCTGAAGCCGGGCATGATCGTGACCGGCACCGTGCGCAACGTCATCGACTTCGGCGCGTTCGTGGACATCGGCGTCCATCAGGACGGTCTGGTGCATATTTCCGAGATCGCGGACCGGTTCGTCCGCCATCCCAGCGAAGTGGTCTCCGTCGGCGACGACGTCAAGGTCGTCGTGCTGAGCGTGGATCCGGTCAAGAAGCGCATTGCCCTGTCCATGAAA
>JAGACN010000126.1 GCA_017614095.1 Clostridia bacterium
CATTCGCTCGGCAACGGGATGCGGCGCAACCGCTGCGGTTATCTGCCCGATGCCGACGGCACGCTCTGGCGTGCGGACCAGCCGTCCGTCGGCGGCGCGCTGGCCGGATTCCGTCCGTATATCTGGTTCGGCGGGATCAGCCGCGGTTTCTGCTGGTTCGCCGAATCGGATGAGAACTGGGGACGCACCAAAGGCGACAATGCCCTTTCGCTGGAACGCAAAGGGGACACGGCGCTTTTCTCGGTCCATCTTTTCGCTCGTCCCAGGGTGAGACACAAGCCGTTCTCGATCGTCATGGGCGTCCAGCCGACGCCGGTCAAGAAAGTGACACGGAATTACCGGAAGCTGACCGGAGATTTCTTCGGCAGCTGGATCCCGGACAACAGCGAAACGCTGACCTTCGTTTCCTCCGGCATGATGGCGGGCCTACGGGTGGACGACGGATTCCAAACGCCTCCGGGAAACGACTGGAGCCACATTGACTTCCTCGTCCGGAACACTTGGAAAGATCGCGCCGAGGTCGAACGCGAGGCAAAGTCATTTCTTCAGAAGCACGGACTGAACGACAAAAACTGGTCCCGCTGGAAAAAAACCGGTGACGGCACCACTCTCCTCACGCGGATGTGGCAGGGAGCGCGGTTCAGACGCTTTGCCAAATACCATTTCCAGTATTTCAACCCGCGTGCGCTCTGTCCGTCGTGGCCGGAGTTCGAGATGTATGCAAGCCAGTGGTTTCTCGCAGTCGGCCATGCCGAAAGAACTTTCAACGACGAATACTGCTGTCACCCGGATGATGATTACATCGACTTCCTTCTGCATCATTCGCTGCCCTTCCTCGACCGCGACTGCACCGGGCTCTACTTCGACAATCTTTACGATCTGCAGATGCAGGACCCGTGGGCGGATATCCGGACGCCCGGGACGCGCAAGGCACCGTATTATCCGATCTGGGGCATGCGCGATCTGATCAAACGGGCGGCAACGCTCTGTTACGAACGCAAACGCACCTTCTTCGGACTCCCCGCGGTGATGGTCCACATGACCGACTGCAACGTCGTGCCGTGGAACTCGTTCGCCGGGATCACCCTCGACTGGGAAATGGGATACGGCGACACGCCTTATCCGACCCGCTTCAGCGACGCGTATATCCTGACGCACACGCTCGGCACGCAGGTCGGCTGTCTCCCGTGGGTCCTGACCAACACTGCCGGGTCCAACGGCGCGAAGGCGACCGATACGCTGCTGCCGCTGACCTTCGGATACGATCTTTTCTGCCAGACGGGAGCCGGCCTGACCAAGACCGACAGCTGGAAAAAGGTCCAGAACTTCGTCCGCAACTTCGGTTACGGCGAAGACCCGACGAAGGTCTGGCCTGGCTGGGATGAACGCAATCCGGTCAAAATCGCCGCCAAACACACCCGCTGCACGACGGTCAGACGGAAGGACGGCACGATCCTGCTGCTGGTCGGCAACCGCGGCAAGGCGGAAAAGGCGACGGTCACGCTTCCCGCAGCGGCCCGGGTCACGGAAGCCTTGAGCGGTTCCCCCGTCGCCGAAGGGAAGGAGTTCTCCCTCGATCTGCCCGAATACGGCTGGAAAATGCTGCTGGTCAACGGAACGAAATGATGATTTGGGAACGCATTTCAGGCCCGGATCGTCTGGTCCTGACTCCGGGAAGCGGCGCGGTCCGCTCCCTCCTTCATGCCGGACGCGAGATCCTGCAGCCGAGCGGAACGCTTTTTCAGCTGGATCTGCGCTCGGGAAAGACCGTTACCGGGGCGGATTTCTCCTCCGTGACCGATGACGGCGAATCCATCCGTTTCCGCAGCAGTCCGGCTCTGCCGGGAATGTCCGTGACGGTCCGGCTGGTCTCCGCCGGGAACGGCGCGTTCCGCGCTCGGCTTTCCGAGGTGATCCTTCCGGAGGACGATGCGCTGCTCTCCTATGAACTGCCGCTGCTGACGGTCCCCGACGGTTACGATGTGCTCGATCCGGTCTCCGAGGGGAAGATCGTCCCGCCGGAGGCCCGGTTCGACTCCTCGCGCAATTACGACATCGACGATCACTGGGGCCGTTATCCCGGCATCTGCCAGGTGCAGTTCATCGCCGCGTTCGACCGGTCGGGCGGCATCCGCTTTTTCGCCCGCGACCCTCTCTGCCGCCCGAAACGGATCATGTTCTGGGGAAAGACCGGCGGCAGATTCCATATCGAAATACGCGATACGGCACGGGGTGTTTACCGCGGCGATTTCGAATTGGAATTTTCCGCCTTCGACGGCGGTTGGATGGAGGCGGCACGGCCCTACCGGGACTGGGCCTTCTCTGCCGGCATCTTTCCTGCCGTTCCGGACCGTCCGTCCTGGGTGCGGAAATCGCCGGTATTTCTGACCTACGTTGTCTGCGGCGAGGGAAAACTTTCCGCCGAACCGAATTGTTTCGTTCCCTACACCAATGCGCTGCCGTGGATATGCGCCATTGCGGACGCGACGGACAGTCCGGTGCTGGCGCTGCCGATGCGCTGGGATCACCGCGGTCCCTGGACGCCGGTGGAGCAGTGGCCCCCGGTCGGCGGAGCGGGATCCTGGTGCGGATTCGTCCGGGAACTGCACCGGCTGGGGCATTTCGCGGGCTTGTACGGTTCGGGGACGAGCTGGACGACCCACGTTTATCCGACGGGGAAAGATCATCCGGACGTGCCTGACGGTTGGGGATGCGGCGATCCGGACGGAAAGACCCATGTAAGCGATTTCAAGCCGTTCCGCCGTTCGACGCCGCTTTGCCTGATGCAGAAATGCGTCCGCGATCATATCGTGGAGGAATGCCGCAGGATCGCCGCATCGGGGATCGACTTTTTCCAGCTGTTCGATCAGGATCTCGGCGGCAGCGTTTTCTCCTGTTTCAGCG
>JAGACN010000127.1 GCA_017614095.1 Clostridia bacterium
GCCTCCTCGCCCGGTTCGGCCCGGGAGAACGCCGTTTTCATCGACCGGCTGGTGCTGGCCGCTCCCGCGTCCGGCGGACCGTTCGGCAGATGAAAAGTGCGCATTATCTTGTGTTGTAACTCTTTTGAAACAAATAAGATGTTTTTGTTTCAAAAAAGAGTTGTGCACATTTTTTGCAAAACGGCTCCCTGTTGTCTATATTAAAGGACAGGGAAGGGAGGGACCGCATGCCGAAGAAAATGACCGCTTCCGATATCGCGCGTCTGGCGGGTGTCAGCCGTTCCACAGTGTCGCGGGCGCTCAATCCGGACACGTGCTGGCGCATCAGCCGGGAAAAATGCGAAGAGATCCGGGCGCTGTGCCGCAAATACGGCGTCATGCCCTCCCGGGCGGCGCGGCCGGACCGGTTGAAGCCCACGCGGCGCATCGCCCTGGTGCTGGGGGCCATGGAGCGGGATCTGGGCAAGCCCGAATCCGGCGCCATGATCCGCAGGATGTGCGACATCCTTCAGGGGAGCGGCTGCACGCTCGAATTGATTCGGGCGGACCACCGGCCGGGACGGCTCGCGCCCCACATCCGGCGGATCCTCGACTCCAACACCGCCGACGTCTACATCGCGGGCGGGATGGTCCGGTCTCCGTCCTTTTCCGTCGTGGGCAGCTTCACGTCCGAGTTCTTCAAGGATTTCCACGCGGACATCGCGTTCTTTTCCTGCACCTCCTACCGGGCCGCCTACGGCTGCTTCGAAAGCAGCAAGGCGGAAGTCCCGCCGAAGAAGACCATCGTCAGCAACGCCGACAAGAGCGTGCTGCTGGTCGACAGTTCGAAGTTGGAGGCGCCCGCCGCGTTCGCTTCCGTCGGCAATTCCGAGATCGTATGGATGATTACCGACAAAGGCATCTCGGAAGAGGAACGCGAAGCCGTCACGAAGAAAAACGTCCGGCTCCTCGTCGTCGACTGAGGAGGCGCGCATGCGGTACATCACCGAACCCGTTTACGCCTCGTTCGGAGGCGATCCCGTCCGGCTGGCGGAAAACGTCACCCGGAACTGGCTGATCGGATTACGGGAATCCAACCCGGCGTTGCTGGATATGTTCGCTTACGACGACGATTGCTGCGTCCGCGACAAACTGTCCTGGTCCGGCGAATATCCCGGAAAATACATCACGTCCTGCTGCGCGGTCTACCGGCTGACGGGCAACCGGAAGCTGCTGGCCGAAGTCGTCCGGGTCGCCGACGAACTGATCTCCTACCAGAAAGAGAACGGCTATCTCGGCATCTGGGGCAGGGACTACCAGCTGACCGGGTTCGGCCGCTTCGTCCGGGAAGGCGGTTTCGACGTCCGGAAGGATACCTGGGACGCCTGGTCGCACTACCATATCATAATCGGCTTGATCCGTCTGTATGACATTACGCGGAACGAAGCCTATTTCGGCAGCGTCCTCAAAATAGCCGACCTGTTCTGCCGGACCTTCTACGGACAGTCCGGTCTCCGGCTCGGAGATACGGGCTGCCTGTTTGCCAACCTCGCGCCGATCCACGCGATGGCGATGCTCTACAACCGGACGGGCGAACGGAAATATCTGGATTTCGCACTCGAAGCGGAGAAAGACATCGGTCATCCGGACGCCATCGATTTCATCGGGAACGCGCTCGCCGGCCGGGAATACTGGCAATGCCGGGGCGTGCCACGGTGGGAATACATCCATGCGGTCGAAGCGCTCGCCGAACTGTACATCGCGACGGGAGACGACAAATACAAGACCGTCTTTACGGACATCTGGCGCTCCATTCAGCGAACGGACGTCCACAATACTGGTGCTTTTTCCACGTTCGAGCAGGCCATGGGCACTCCGTACATCTTCGACCGCGCCATCGAGACCTGCTGCGTCGTCGCGCATACCGCGCTGACCATCGATATGCTCGCCCTCACGAACGACCCGGCCGCGGCGGACCAGCTGGAAAAGGCGCTGTACAACACGACGTTCGGGTCCTTCAACCCGACCGGCCGGTGGTCCACCTACAATACCCCGATGATGGGATACAAGCGGTCGAATTCCGCAGAGATCCAGTTCCAGTGCAAACCCGGAGCGCCGGATCTGAACTGCTGCTCGGTCAACGCGCCGCGGCCTTTGGGAGAAATCGCCGAATGGGCATACCGGACGGACGGCGATCGCCTGTTCGTCAACTACTACGGCCAATCCGAAGCGGACTGGAACGGTCTGACCGTCTCGCAGCGGACCGGATACCCCTATGCGGACCGCGTGCGGATAAGGGTCACCGGAAAAGGGACGCTCATGCTCCGCGTTCCCGCGTGGTCCGCGCATACGCGGATCCGCGTGAACGGGAAATGGTTCTACCCGCAGCCCGGTTATTTCCCGGTCGACTGCAGGGACGAAACGAGCATCCTGCTGAATTTCGATTTCACGCCGAGGATCGAATACGGGCACGAGCAACTGGAAGGCAAACGGTGCGTACGGATCGGGCCGGTCCTGATCTGTCACGACGCTTCGATCGCCGGCGGAAGCCCGGAAGCCGTATTCGGCGGAAACCTTTCCGTCGCCATCCGGCGGAAACATCCCGGCGCGCTGTACGACATCCGATCCGACGCCGGAAGCGTCACCCTGTGCGATTTGATCCTCGCCGGAAACGGCGGTTCCTATTACACGACCTGGTTTTAAGGAGAAAAAGGCTATGAAAAAAGCGAAAGCGATCCTTTCTTTACTGCTGATCCTGTGTCTGTCCGGAGCGTTTGCCTGCGCCAATCCCCCGGAAGACAGCAGCCTGCCGTCCGCCGAACCGGCAGAGCATTCGGTCTCCGAATCTTCCGTCCCGGAACCCGTTTCCGAACCCGAGAGTGATAATCCGGAGTCCGACCTCCCCGATCCGGCATCCGGATCCGATGAACCGCAGTCTACCGCCGAGCCGGAACCGTCCGAACCCGCGTCGGAATCCGACGAGTCCGATTTGCCCGACGTTTCCAAACCGGCCGAAAGTGCCGAAGCTTCTCAGCCGGCAGACGAGTCCGCCCCTCCGGAACAGTCCGGAAAGGCCGGCGAAAGCGAACCGGAGCCCGATCCGAAAACGATCGACCGGTCCGGATCCCGGATCCTGGTGTCCGAAGGCTGCTCCTATACGGCCACCGGAGAGAAGCATTATATGTACGCTGATGACGGCACCCATCTCACGGACGGCAAATTCGGCGGCGACGTCGGATACGGCTGGACGGCGGATACGCGCGGCGAATTCGTCGTCGACCTCGGGAAGACCGTGGACGGACTGGCGGATTTCACCATCATGCTCGCGTCGGATACCTGGGGCCTGGTTCCGCCCACCAAAGCGGAATACAGCCTGTCGGACGACGGCAGCAGCTGGACGGATATCGGAACAGTCGAAGGGGACGCGGTCGTCAAGCAGCCCGCCTGGGACGCGTGGAATTACTACTATTTCCCGCTGGAACTGGAGCGCGCGGCCTCCGGCCGGTACGTCCGCATCGTGCTGACGGGGAGCCAGATGGGATTCGTATGGGCCCACGAGATCGGCGTATGGACCTATGAATCGGAAGAATCCCGTGAACTGCACGCGTTCAAGGGGACCGAGCGGATCTCGAACCTCACCTTCACCAACCGGGACGACAACTCCATGGGAGACATGTACGCCCCCGGATACTGCGTCTACTCGAAAACGGGATACAACAAAGGCGAATTCTGCTTCGAACTGTCCCAGGTCGACGCCGCCAACCGCGGAAGCAAAAAAGGCCACGTGACCTGCTACGTGTTCCTCGGCATCGGCGTCAACAACGACGCCGGCTACTGGATGAACTGCTGCGACGCCGGGTTCGCCTATGACGGAGACAACTCCGGCTGGCACCTTTTCTGGGCAACGGCCACGGACGAGAACGGCAAGCGCGGATGGAACGCGGATTCCAAAGCGCTCAATCCCAAACACGACTACAAACTGGTGCTGGACTCCTCCAAAAAGAACGGCAAAGCGACCGTCACCGCCATCGATCTGTACGACAATTCCGTCGCGGACAGCCTGGAATTCGATCTCTGGGGCTCCAAAGCGGACGGCAGCAACACCTACTACCTGACGGACATCGCCATCGACTGGGCGGACGCGGAAACGCTGGTCGATACGAAAGGCAATCCGACCACCGAAGACAACTGGGTGGAGATCACGCTGGCGAACATGGGACAGGGCATCCATCTGAAAAACGTCCGGCTGTACGGCATCGCCCTGTACGCCGGCGGAAAAAAGCAGACCTGGAAAAAGGACATGACCGACCACCGCGGTATCTGGTCGGACGCGCAAGACCCGATCACCGTCGAAACGACCGTCGTTCACCACATCAAAGCCGATTCCGAGTACATCGTGGACCTCGACCTCGGCTGACCGTCCCTCACAGAAACAAAAACCGTCCGGACATCCGAACAGAAATCGGGTCTCCGGGCGGTCTTTTTCACAACTGTTTTTCACGCCGGGCTACAATCCCCTTTCGGCGAGTTCCGCGCACAGCTTCGCGTAGAAATCGATCACTTTCTTCCGTGTTTTTCTGCCTGCCCAGAAATCGACGAGATCCAGGTGGCCGACGGATCCCTCGATGCAGACGCCGCAGTATTCGCCATACGCGGCCGATGCGTGCGAAACGAATCCGTCCGTTTCGCATTCTTCCGTGCCGGCCCCTTTTTTCCGGCGGGTCGCCGAGAAACTCCGGCACAAAACGCCGGAGACCGGTCCTGGAACGGGCCCCCTATCTTCTTTATCGGCTATTTGCCGGCATGCTGCGAGCGCATCCGGATGCCGGTCGCCGGCGATTTTGTACAAGACGTTCATGTTCCAACAGAAAAACCGGACCATCCAGCGGGGAAGATCCAGAAAACCGGACGCGATCGGGGACCCTCTGTGCGGCGTGCACAGGGTCGTCAGCGAAGCGACCAAGTGCGAGCCTCCGAGCGATTCGATCAGATACCGCGCATCCAGCCCGCCCTTCGAATAGGCGATGAGATTGACCTTTCCGCAGCCGTCTTTCCGCACGATCTCCGCGAGCTGTTCTTTCAGCATGGCCGCGTTGTTCTCGACCGTTCCGACGCCGTCCACTTTGACCACACGGGCGTCATACCCCATCCGTCTCAATTCCCGGTCGATCCGTCCGAACGGACGCAAAAACAAGAACTTCCGGATGATTGCTCCGGGAACGAGCAGCAGAGGATATTTGGTTTTGAGGATTGCCGCTTCGGCCTCACGCACGTTCGCCATCTCCGATCTTTCCGTTCTCGGCCGCAGTCTGCCGCCGGACAGGGTTCCTTCTCTTTTCGCCCATTCTATACCAACGGGAGGGTTTTGGCAAGAACTTTTTGGTATGGATGCTTGACGATTCCGGACGCGCGTGCTACAATACGGTCGCACAAACGATGCGGCATCCGCCGCGGAATACGTTCTTGAGGTTTTGATCATGAGCATACGAAAAACCGTCTGCATCCTTCTCACGGCTGCCGTCCTGCTGCTTCCGTCTGCATGCGGAAGCGAAACGGGCAGCCCGTCCGAAGAAAGTCCGAAGGAGGAATCACCATCCATGTCC
>JAGACN010000128.1 GCA_017614095.1 Clostridia bacterium
TTCCATCACCGGCGACGAAAAGTATTTCAAGCTCTTCGAGCGGGTGCACGCCTACGCGTTCGGCCACTTCGCCGATCACGAATGCGGCGAGTGGTACGGCTATCTGCATAAGGACGGAACCGTTTCCCATACCCAGAAAGGGTCTATGTGGAAAGGCCCGTTCCACTATCCGCGCATGCTGATGAACATGGAATACATCTTCGGAAAACTGGAAGCCGGCGAACAGGTCGACTCCCTGCTGTAAGCCTGTCCATGCCCGTCCGTTTTCTGGCGGATTCTTCCGCTGTTCTGGAAAACCCGACCGTCCCGCAGTGGGCGGCGACCATCATTCTGATCGCCGCGCTGGTGCTCTGCATCGGGATGTTCGCCTTCTTCCTGCGCGCCATCCGGAAAAACAAAGACCGGACCGGCCGCTATTGACCGTTTTCGGAGGAGCAGAAGGAAGCCCTGCACGAGCTGGGCTGCGATCTGTATCAGGGATACCTCTATTCCCCCGCCGTCTTCCTCACCGATCCGGAAGAATAATCGAATTCATTTTTGGATTGCTCCGCGCGTTCTCCGGCGGAGCAGTTCTGCTCACTGACAAAAAGGAGCGGGTTTTCGGACCCGTTTGGAAGGAATGGAAAAAAGTATAAAGAAAAAACGGATCGAAAAGATCGTCATTCTGTGCGTCGCCTTTGTCGTACTGGGCCTGCTGGTCTTTTTCCTGAGCGACGTCTTTTTTCCGTTCATCCGTCTGGAAGCAAAACAGGATTTCGAAGGCGCCAAACAGCTGCTCCTGGAGACCGGCTTCGTCGGTTTCCTGACCGTGTCGCTGATCGAGGCTCTGCAGATGGTCGTCATCTTCATCCCGGCCGAATTCATCCAGCTGACCAGCGGCATGTCCTATCCCTGGTATCTGGCTGTTCTCCTATGCGACCTTGGCGTCATGCTCGGCTGTTCCATCATCTATTTCCTGGTCCGCGTGTTCCGGTTCAACGGGGACCTGTTCAACAAGGGCGGCGCGATCGAAAAGTACGAAACGCGTTCGAAAACGCGGAACACGATGCTCTTTATGTACATCCTGTTCATCATGCCCGTCATCCCGTTCGGCGCCATCTGCTATTACGGCTCGAATAAAAAGATCCCCTATCCGAAATACCTGCTGACCTGTGCGACCGGCGTCCTGCCCTCCATCGCGACCTCCATCCTCATGGGGTCCGCCATCAAGAAATTCATCGCCGACTCGCTGCCCATCTGGGCGCTGATCCTGATCATCGTCACCGCCGCGGCCATCCTCTTCACGCTGCTGGTATTCGTTCTCAAAAAGTTTTTCTTCAAGACGGAGGAAGGCGAACTGAATCCGCTGATCGCCGCTTTTGAAAAAATCGCGGCGAAGATCCTGTCTTTAAAGGTCCGCTTCAGGGTCATCGGCGCCGAACCCGTGCGGGCCCTGACCGGGCCCTTCATCTATCTGGCCGAGCATCATTCCGCTCTGGACTTCGCGGCCATCTACCACGTCGATCCGGACAAAAATCTGGCCGGCGTCATCAACGAGCACTATTTCCGCGTCCCGGTTCTGGGGAAACTGATGCATAAATGCGGGCATATCAGCAAAAAGCTGTTTTATCCGGACGTCCTCTGCCTCAAGAACATCATCCGTGCCGTCCGGAGCGGACGTCCCGTATCCATCTTTCCCGAAGTGCGGCTGTCCACCGACGGCGGCCCGTCCTACGTCGATCCGAACATCGCCTCCCTGTGCAAGAAACTGAACGTTCCCGTCGTACTGGTCGAGATCCGGAACCTCTATTTTCTCTCCCCCAAATGGCGGAAAAAAGTCTTTAAGGGCGTATGCGAAACGGAAGTCAAGCGCATCCTGCAGCCGGAGGAACTGGCTTCGATGAGCGTCGACGAACTGATCGGGATCATCCGCGAGAACCTGTCCTACAACGAGTTTGCCGGTCCCTCCCCGTCCTTCCGACGCGGCGGGCGGGCGAAAGGGCTGCACAATGTCCTCTATCTCTGCCCGCACTGCCGGACGCTGTACGCCAATACCTCGAAAGGCAATACGTTACGCTGCGCGCACTGCGGACAGACCTATGAGATCGGACCAGACTACCGCTTTACGGGCGGTGACTTCCCGACCCTGTTCGATTACTACGCCCGCATCAAGGAGATCGAAATCGAATCGCTGGACGATATCTGTCTGGACGTCCCGGTCGACGTGAAGATCTTCAGCGGCGAAAAGAGAGCCGTCCGGTCCGAAAAAGGCGTCTTCCATCTGGATGCCGGACAGGTCTCCTTCCAATCGACGGTCAGCGATCTGTCCTTTTCCTACACGGTCGACTGTCTGGAGGGCATCGCCTATTCCGTCAACGAGGAATTCGAACTGTATCACGAAGACGAACTGTACTATTTCTATCCGCCGAAAGGAGAGCGCGCAATCTGCACGCGGGTCGCTCTGCTGTTCGAACTGCTGAAAGGGAGGAGTGCGAAATGACCGCCGAAAAAGAGAAAGACTCCGGAAAACTGGTCAACATTTCCCGCAAGTCCTTCCTCTCCGTCGTGATCCTTCTGCTGGTCTTGATGGCCGTTTCCGCCGTCCTGACCTACGTCCTTCCGAAGGATGCCTACCAAACGTCCGTCGTCAACGGGAAGACGGTCGTCGACTACCGGAGCTACGTCCGTTTAAGCGACACGTCCGGCATCCCGGTCTGGAAGGCGGTCCTTTCCCCCTTCCTGCTGCTTGGGAGCGGCGACGGGATCAGTCTGATCATGCTGTCGTTCTTCCTGCTCGTCATCGTCGGCACCTTCCAGGTCATGAAGGACAACAACGGGATCAAGGCGATCATCGGCCGGATCATCGCGTTGTTCCGGCATCGCCGGTTCCTCTTGATCAGCGCCGTCGCCTTCGTCTTCATGCTGTTCGGCGCCATGCTCGGACTGTTTGAGGAAATGCTGACCCTCCTGCCGGTCGTCGCGCTGCTGGCCGTTTCACTGGGATACGATTCCTTTACGGGATTCCTCATTTCTGTCGTCGCCTGCGGGTTCGGCTTCTCGAGCGCCATCACGAACCCCTTCACGGTCCTGTTCGCTTCGCAGATCATCGGCGTGAACCCGATGATCAACGTCTGGTTCCGCATCCTCATCTTCGCCGTCATGTACGGACTGATCGAATTGACGGTCTTCCTGTATACCCGCAGGCTGGTCCGGGATCCGGATGCATCGCTCACAAAGGAGCAGGACATCCGCTTGAAGGATACTCTGCTGCGGGAAGAAAACAGTCCAAACGAAAAAAAGACCGTTTTCGCGTATCTGGTCTTCTTCCTTTTCGTACTCGCCGTCCTGATCTCGTTTTCCCTCATCGACGCCGTCCGGGACTACACGATCCCCGCCCTGATCGCCGTTTTTCTGATCGGCGGAACGGCCGCGTCGCTGACCGCGTCCGACTTACCGTTCAAAAAGCAGCTGATCTCGTTCGGCAAAGGCGCTCTCAGCGTCCTGCCGACCGTGCTTCTGATCCTGATGGCTTCCGCCGTCAAGTACATCCTCGTCGAAGGGAAGGTCCTGCCGACCATCACGAACGCCATCAACGGCGTGGTAGCCGGCCGGGATCCCTACTCGCTCGCGCTGCTCCTGTTCGTCATCGTGCTGGTGCTGGAATTCTTCATCTCCTCCTCGACCGCGAAGGCGACCTTCGTCATGTCCATCTTAAGCGTCCTGACGCTGGGGCTGTCGAAAGAGATGCTGGTGCTGGTCTACACCTTTGCCGACGGCTATACGAACCTGCTCTTCCCCACTTCTCCGGTCCTGCTGATCGGATTATCCATGATCGGCTTTTCCTATTTCAAATGGGTCAAAAAGTCCTGGCCGCTGTTTGCCGTCACCTTTACGCTGGTCATCGGATTCCTCCTGTTGGGCATTTTCATCGGATACTGATCTTCCTGCCGTCGAAAAAGCAGCCGCTCCAAACGTGAAGCGGCTGCTTTCTGTTTGCTTTTGATGCGGAAGGCCTACCTGTGGAACTCCTGAATGCCGGGGATGTCCTTGTCCGTCCGGGTATCTTCGTAGTTGTAGTCCTGCTTGATCCGGAGGTTCAGTTTGCTTCCGTTGATGATCAGGAAGATGTCCTGCGTGGAAATGCCCTGCACTAGATTGACGTTCGTCGACGTGCCGAATCCCAGCAGCCCCCCCAGGAGGAAGCTGGCGCCGGATTTGATGCCGCCGGACGTGACCTGCCCCTTGGCAAGACTGTAGGTCGTATAGATGATGCCGGACACTTTCGCGCCGAATCCGCCCGTTTCCGAGGAGAAACTGCCGGCCTGGGTTTTGCCGAGCAGATTGAATCCGGCGTCCGTACCCGTGTAGGCGGTCAGATCGCGGCCGGTCTTCTTCACGCCGAACTTGAGCCCGGAGACCTTGTCCTTCATGGTGACCGAGATGTTGTTCCGGTTGTCCACCGCGATGGAGCCGATGCCGATGTTGACTTTGCCCTCCACTTTTCCGTCCGCGCCGAACTCCAGCCCGAGGTTGCCCACACCTACGCTCGTCCCGACGCCGCTTAAGAGGTCGATCTTTTCTTCCGAGAAGTGGACGGCCGACTGGCCTCTCGCGCAGTAAAGATCCAGCACGATGGCCTTCTTGGTGACGTTCGGATCCGCGACCATGGCGGAATACCGGACGCGCTGTTCCGGCGTCAGGCTGTTCCAGAATTTCGTCCGTTCATAGGAATCGTTGAAATCCGGCGGATTCGGAGCCGGGCCGATGAAGTCCGGATTCGCTTCCCGCCAGGCCATCTCCCAGATCTTGCTGAGGGCCGGATAGTTGTTGTTTCCGGGATCCTCCACCTGATGCTCCAGATCGACGCCCAGTACCTTGTTCGTAATGGCGCCGATGTCCGGGATCTCGATGTCTCCGGACATGTCGACGGAGGGACGGGCCGCCTTGTTAGAGATGACGTATTTCGGATAGGCCGGACAGCCACCGGTCAGCGCGCCTTCCGTGATCCCTTCCTGCGCGGATTTGCCGATCAGCAGATAGGGCTCTGCGAGGATGGGCACGCAATAGGCGAAGAAGCAGTTCTCTACGACGCAGAGCCCCTGGTCCTGCGTGACGTTCATGGTCATTTCCGTCCGGTACTCGCGGTAGAGATCGTCGTCAGCGATCATGCCCAAGATCGCGTTCGAATACATATAGTAGCCGCGCAAAACGTCCGCGATCTCCTGATAGGCCTTGTTCCGCACGGTCGCGTTCGCCCTTAATGCCGGGACGATGATGCTGGTCAGCGATTCGGACTGGTCGGCCGTAAAAGCGATGGACTGGTTGCCCTGCACCCGTTCCATCATGTAGTTCAGCGCGTAGGCCAGCCCTTCCATGGAGTCCCAGTCGATGGACTCGAGTGTTTCCTGCGTTTCCTGCAGGTACTTGTCCATCAGATTGAAGAACCGTTCGAGATCCTTCCCGTCCAGCTCCTCGTCGATCTTTGCGCGGATGTCGTTGACTTTCCATTCGCGGTAGTCGTCCAGGATGTCCAGCCAGAAGACCTCCTGCTCGTAGGAAACGACACGCTCCGCTTCCGACAGTTTATGTTTCAGCAGTTTGTCGCCGAATTTCGACATAAACCCTTTCGCGAGATCCTCCAGACTGCCGGAATTGAGCAGGATGTTGTAGATGGCCGCGATCTCCTCGATGTCGTCCTTATAGAACTCGACGGCGCCGGTCAGGTACTTCTGCGCCTGCTCGATCATGGTCTTCGCGGACGCGATCCAGTCTTCCGGGGAATACGGAACTTTGCATGCCCCGATGTCCACGACCTTGTCCGCAAGCTCGTTGGCCGGATTGAATCCGGACCGGTTCATGGAGAAATCCATAAGCGAGGTCACGGTATACTTTTCGAAGGTCTTTCCGGCGAAGTCCCAGTAATCCGGGCTCAGCCGCAGGAAGTCGTACAGCACGCGGATGGAGGAGGTATAGCCGTCCCGCGCGCCTTCCAGCATGCAGCGGAACGTGTTGGCGTAGTCCTTCTTCTGCATATAGGCGAACATGGCCGCCTGGTAGGCCGGTCCGCTGTATCCGCGGACCTTGATGCACTGGTTCAGGTAGGACAGTGCTTCGTCCGGCTTATCCAGCTGGATCAGGATGTTGCCGGCGTGCACGTACAGTTCTTCGCGGGAAGGATCCATTTCCAGCCCGTGGATGCAGATGAGCAGCGCTTCCTCGTTCCCGTCGTGCATCCGCAGATGCGTGACCAGGGAGACGATGGCGCTGACGTTGCCCGGATCCCGCATGCAGGCGAGGCAGGCTAGGTAATAGGCCGTAGTCGGCCGGTTGGCCAGCAGCAACGTGGCGGACAGATTGCTCAGCATCATGGATTCCGACTGCGCTTCGGTCGGTCCGGCTCCGCCGCCTCCGCCCGCGTCCCCCGTCGGCTCCAGGACGTCCACCTGGACTTCCTGATCGGATACGGTCAGCAGCGTCCCGCAGTATTCGCATACGGTCGCGTCGGCCGCGTTCCTCTTTTTGCAGGACGGACAGATCTGCTGTTTTTCTTTTGTTGTCAGCCGGATCTTGGAGGTGCTGTGGAAGCTTTCGGCCGGAAGGGTCATGTTCAGACCCTCCGCCGTCCCGGATCCTTCCCCGTCCGCATCGGACGTCTCGTCGGACGCTTCGCCGAGCGACACGGTCCCGTCCGCGTTCAACAGAATCGGCCGGGCAGCGAGACTGGAATTGGAAGCGGGGTTCCCTTTACTGTCTTTGACCTCGATGCCCATCTCGGTGAACATGGCCACCAGATCCGTCTCTTTGCCGGTCGACAGATAGCGGGTCATGATCTCCAGCTGTTCCGCGCCTTTTCGCTCGGTCAGATCCATCCGGTGGTAGTTCTGCGTGGCCAGTTCCTGCACGAACGTCTGGATGGCTTCCGTCTGCGCCGCGGAGGGCGCCTGGAGGTGTTCGAAATCAGTGATCTGCGACGTCGCGAACGCGTCCGTCTGCAGCGTGGGGGCAAAGAACCAGCCGCGCCAGTACCACAGCAGGATGAACGCGACGATCAGGCCCACTACAAGGATGCTGCCGAAGACGATGAGCAGAATGAGCAGCGTTTTCTTTTTCTTCTTCTTTTTGGCTTCCGGGTCGGGCTGGACGACCGGCGGCTGCATATAGGCCGGCTGCGTCTGATACGGATTGTTGGTCATCGGTCTACTCCTTTCCTGTAACGAATCGGTTTCAGGCTTCGCCGCGGGCCAGTCCGCAGATGACGCGGGCGGCGCCGTCGATGCCGGTATGGGAAGAATTGATCATCAGATCGTAATTGTCGCGCGCTCCCCAGGCCCCGTCCGTGAACTCCTCGTAATGGCGCGCGCGGCGGCGGTCGGACTGCGCGATCTCCTTCTTCGCCCGTTCGGGATCCATGCCGTATTCCTCCACGGCGCGTTTGATCCGGGCGTCCATGTCCGCGTAGATGAAGACGCGGAGCAGATCGGCCGATCCGCGAAGGATATAGTCGGCGCACCGGCCGACGATGACACAGGGCTCCTTGGCGAAATCCAGGATGGTCTGCCGCTGCGCGAGGAACACCTGCGTGTTCACGTCCAGCGGGACGCCGGCGGTGTTCAGATAGCCGTAGCTAGTCCCCATCGCCAGGTCGTACAGGAAGGAACGGGTCAGGGTCTGGTCGTTTTCCTCCACGGCTTCCACAGCCAGTCCGGAATGCTTCGCGGTCTCGTCGATCAGTTCCCGGTCGTAATACGGAATGCCGAGCGTTTCGGCCACCTTCCGGCCGATGGTGCGCCCGCCGCTGCCGAGTTCGCGTCCGATGGTAATAATCTTCATGACTAAGCACCCCCAAAGAAAATCTATAGAATCATTTTTTAAAGCAGAAGATAAAAGCCGCGATCAGGATAGCCGCCTGCAGGAAAAAACCTGCGACGGCGGAAAGGACGAATTGCGGATGCTTGGACTTGTGCCGGAACAGTCCGATGCCGATCAGCGCGCCCGGCGCGCCGAACAGCCAGGTGAACAGAAGCAGTGTCCGTTCCCGAATCCGGCGATGTCCGTTTTTCGCATAGATTTTGTCCAGACCGTACAGTACGGCGGTCATGACGGACAGGACCGCTTCCGCGACTAAGAGGATCCAGAACAGCATATGCCCCCCTATTCGCTGACAGCCGGTGTCAGAATGTTAGACCAGTTTGTTATCATCGCCGTTTTACGCAGACCCTTTTCTGAGTTTTTTGCGATGAAACAGAATCGCCATTACTATGGCAACAACTGCAAATGCGAAGCAGATACACAAAATGATCAGTATTGTCAGAGAGCTGGCAGAAGAGCTGCCGTTCTCTGAGTTCTCCGTTGCCGAAACCGAGGAA
>JAGACN010000129.1 GCA_017614095.1 Clostridia bacterium
GCCGCGGATGGCCGACCGGGAAGCCAAAGTGGCCGTCACGATGAAGGTGTTCTTCATCTGCCGCAGCTGGTCCGGCGCCAGCAATCCGCCGCGCACGGCGGGCGCCGCGGACACCCAGTCCCGCAACGCGGCCGTCTCCCCTTTTCGGATCAGGTTCATCAGCCGCTGTTCCAGATCGTACGTATCGTGCCGTTCCGGCAGGGCCGACTGCTCGGAAAAGCGGGCTTCCGCGTTCTTTTTCGACTGCTTGACGCGCAGTTCCTCCTGCTCCTCGTCGTAGATGGCGATGTCCTCCAGCGTCTTCCGCTCCCCGTTCAGAAGGTAGTTCAAGACGCATAAGATCTGCAGGATGCTTTCCAGCGGCAGACAGGCGACCGCCTTCATGCCCGACACAAAATCCGATACTTCGTCCGGCGGCACGTCCGCGCGGAAGGCCAGCTCCCGCAGCTCGCGGTCGGACGGCCGCGTCTGTCCAGACGGCCCGATGACGATCCGGCAGTTCTTCGCATTCACAATACCGTAATAGGAATAGCGGTCGGTCGCGCAATAGCCGACTCTGTCCGTGATCTGTTCGATCCGCCCCTCATACGCCCGGACGGGATCTTTCGGCAAAGAGACCAGCGAATAGAAGAAGACCGGTTTCCCGTTTTCGTACACCCGCACGGGCACGCCGGTCAGACTGCCGATCACCGTACAGAGATAAGATAGATCCAGTTCCATTCCTTTTCCATTCTGATTACCACTTTACCAAATTTGTTACCAGGATGCAATACCAAAGAATCAAAAACTGGTAATCTGTATTCGAAAGCAACAAGAAACCTGGAATCGGAGGAAAAACGCCATGGATTTCCCGACCCTCCTGTCCGGACTGACCGTCGAAGAAAAGGCGGCGCTGGTTGCCGGCACGGACTTCATGTATACGAATCCCGTCCCGCGTCTGGGCATCCCGTCTTTGCGGATGTCGGACGGGCCGCACGGGCTGCGCGTGCAGCGCGAAGGCGGCGACAACGGCGTATCTGAGAGCGAGGTAGCCACCGCGTTCCCGACGGCCGCCCTGACGGCCTCCGGCTGGAATCCGGAAAACACCCGCCGGATGGGCGAAGCCATCGCGGAAGAATGCCGGTATTACGGCGTTCACGTTCTGCTCGGACCCGGCGTGAATATCAAGCGCAATCCCCTGTGCGGCCGGAATTTCGAATACTTCTCGGAAGACCCGCTCCTCGCGTCCGAACTGGCTTCCGCCGAAGTCGAAGGACTGCAGTCCAAAGGCGTCGGCGCATGCGTCAAGCATTTCGCGTTGAACAACAGCGAGAACTTCCGCTTCATGGGCAACTCCGCGGCCAGCGAGAAGACCATGCGGGAACTCTATCTGAAGGTCTTCGAGCGGATCGTGAAGAAAGCGAAGCCTTCCGCCCTGATGTGCGCCTACAACCGGATCAACGGCGTCTTCTGCTCGGAAAACAAGTGGCTGCTGACCGACGTCCTGCGTACCGACTGGGGGTTCGACGGACTCGTCATGACCGACTGGGGCGCCATCAAAGACCGTTTATCCGCTTTGCGCGCGGGGCTCGACCTGGAAATGCCCGGCGACACGGCCGTCTGCCGGAAACAGATCCTGGACGGCATCAAAGACGGCTCTTTGTCCATGACCGATCTGGACAACGCGGTGGCCAACGTCCTAAAATGGGTGGACGCGTACGTCAGACCCGCCGACCCCTCTCCCGTCGATTTCGACAGGCATCACGAACTGGCGGCGGAGATCGCGACCGACTGCGCGGTCCTGATGAAGAACGACGGCATGCTGCCGCTGTCAAAAACGGATAAGCTGCACATCTGCGGGGACATGTTTTCGCATATGCGCTACCAGGGTTCCGGCAGCTCCATGATCAACCCCGCCCGGCTTACGACGCCCGAAGAGGCGTTCGAAAAACGCGGCATCCGGTCTTTCCCGGTCGGAGAATGCGACAAGATCCTGGTCTTCGCCGGACTGACCGACGACTATGAGAGCGAAGGGTGCGACCGCGCGGACATGAAGCTTCCCTCGTCCCACCTGCAGCTCATCTCCGATATGGTAAAGACCGGGAAACCGGTGGCGGTCGTCCTGTTCGGCGGCTCCCCCGTCGAGCTTCCTTTCAATGAGGAAATAAACGCCCTCTTGAACATGTACCTGCCCGGCCAGAACGGCGGCGAAGCGGTCGCCAGGCTGCTGTTCGGCGACGTCAACCCGTCCGGCAAACTGGCCGAGACCTGGCCGCTGACCTATGAGGACGTCCCCTCGCACGAGACGTTCGGCAAAGGGATCAACGAGGTCTATGCGGAAGGAAAGGCGGCCGGCTACCGGTACTACAGATCGCACGGCGTCCCCGTCCGCTACCCCTTCGGCCACGGACTCAGCTATACGACCTTCGAACAGGGCCCGTGGGTGCAAGAAGGCGAAACATGGACCACCACCGTCACGAACACCGGCTCCCGTTCCGGCGCCGAGGTGGTGCAGTTGTGGCAGAACGGCGAACTGGCCGGATTCCAAAAAGTGTACGTAGAGCCCGGCGAAACAAAGACCGTGACCCTGACGCCCGGACCGGAAGCGCGCCGCGACTGGTCCGACGACCTGACGGTCCCGGACGAACCGGTCTCCTTCCCCGTCACCGTGGAATCCCCCTTCAAGGATCTGCGGCAGACCTTCATGGGCCGCGTCTTCTACAACTCCGTCCTCTCCGTCGTGCGCCAGCAGCAGAAAAAAGCGGCGAAGATGCCCGACGGACCGGAAAAGGACAACGCGGTCAAGGGCGCGCTCTTCATGGAGCGGGCCATCGTCACGAACTCCTTGCGCTCGATGAGCATGTCCGCGGGCGCGCTATTCCCCTACAACCTCGCCGAAGGGTTCGCCGAGATGACCAACCGGCATTTCTTCCGCGGACTCAAGAAGTTCCTGACGCCCATCAAAGTCCCCAAACTGCCGAAGGAGGAACAGGTAAAATGAAGCTTCTGGAATCCAGGCTCTTAAACAGCCGCGTGAACTCCAAAAACGTCACCGGAAAAGAAAAGTGGCTGGGCTATCTGGTCGGCCCGATCGGGGCGTTGCTGCTCAACGCCGTGCTCGCGTCCTACCTGAACCTCTACTACCCGGACGTGCTGGACCTCACGACCGTCGGAGGCGGGCTCTTCCTTGCCGTCGTCCCGCTCGTCTCCATGGCGATCGACGCGGTGACGAACGTGGTCATGGGGTACATCATCGACCGGACCAAGACCCGGCAGGGCAAAGCGCGGCCGTGGCTTTTGCTGTCCGCGCCGCTGCTCACCGTCACGGGCATCCTCCTGTTCGTCGTGCCGAGCGGCAGCGACACGCTCAAGGCCGTCTGGGTGCTGCTCAGCTACAACCTCTTCTATTCCTTCGCGTATACCATCTTCAACATGTCCCACAGCCTGATGGTGCCGCTGTCCACGCGCAACACTACCCAGCGGGGCGGGCTGTCCGTCTTCAACCAGGTCTCGACCATCATGGTGAGCGGCATCGTGGTGGCGCTCGTCTTCCCCATGCTCGTCATGCCGGCGCTGGGCGTCAACAAGGATCTGTGGATACTGGTGATGTGCATCCTGTCCGCGCTCGCGCTCCCGCTCACGCTGATCGAATACTATTACACGAAAGAGCGGATCAC
>JAGACN010000130.1 GCA_017614095.1 Clostridia bacterium
CCGGATGTCCGGATTTGGCGTGCGCGACCGCGTCAACGGCATGGAGACGAATCTCCGCCGCCCGTTCGCGCAGCATTGCGACAGGCAGTCCGTTTTCAGAAACCATACAAGCCTCCTGTGCCCCGTCGGGCTATGTCCTTATTCTTCCGTTCTTTCAACAATTGGGACGATTCCGCATTTGCGGATGGTATCCGTCAGGAACGCGGGCCGCTCCGCCGTAAAGGAGAGCCGCTCACCGGTCCGCGGATGGGTAAAACCGATGGTCTTCGCGAACAGGCACTGTCCGTTCAGGCCCATCCGGTACCGGTCCGGCCCGTAAACGGAGTCTCCGACGACCGGATGGTTCAGATAGGACAGATGGACGCGGATCTGATGCGTCCGCCCGGTCTCCAGCGTCAGTTCGACCCAGGAGAAGGTCCCGTCCGCATTGGTCCCGAGGACCTTGTAGTGCGTGACGGCCGGCCGGCTGTTCTCCGAAGTGACCGCCATTTTCTTGCGGTCCGTTTTGGACCGTCCGATGGGCAGGTCCACGGTCCCGGACAGGTCCGTGAAATGCCCCGCGCAAACGGCCTCGTACTGTCTCGTAAAGCTGTGCGCGGCGATCTGCTCCGCCAGCTTCGCGTGCGATTCGTCCGTCTTGGCCACGATCAGCAGCCCTGCCGTGTCCTTGTCGATCCGGTGGACGATGCCCGGCCGTATCCTGCCGTTGATGGAGGACAGCCGGTCGCCGCAATGGAAGAGCAGCGCGTTCACCAGCGTCCCGTCCGGATTGCCCGGCGCGGGATGGACGACCATTCCCTGGGGTTTGTTGACCACCAGCAGGTCGGCATCTTCGTAAACGATCTCGACCGGCAGGTCCTGCGGCATGCAGTCGATGGACTCCGGCTCGGGGATGCGGTATTCCAGCAGATCCCCCTCTTTGACGAGGTCCCTCTTTTTGCACGGCCTGCCGTTCAGAAACACCAGCCCGTCTTCGATCAGGCTCTGCGCGCGGGACCGGCTGATGCCGGCGATCTCGCCGAGCAGCACGTCCAGCCGCTTTCCGGCATCATCCCTCGTCAGGATCTCCGCCGTCTCCTCCGCTTCCATGATCTCCGTCCCCTTCGGGTTTCGGAGCATCTCCGCCGTCGGATCCGCTGGCGGGTTCGGGTTCGTTTTCATATGCGGTTTCCCCCGTTCCGTCTGCGCCGCTTTCCGATGCTTTGGCGGCGCGGAGCTTTTTCTCGACTTTCGGTTCGATCGCGAGGATGTATACGGCCAGACAAAGCGCTCCGCAGGTCACGAAGATGTCGGCCACGTTGAAGACCGCAAAATCGAAAAAGCCGAAAAACAGAAAATCGAAATCGATGAAGTCCACGACTTTCCCGGCAATAATGCGGTCGATCAGGTTGCTGATGCCGCCTCCCAGGATCATGCACAGCGAAACGGTCAGCAGCGGGTGCCGCTTGAAGAACTTTACCAGCATGAATCCGACGATGCCCATCGCGATCACCGTGAAGACCATCAGGATCCAGGGATTGTCTTTCAGCAGGCTGAAGGCCGCGCCCGTGTTTTCGGTGCGGTAGAACCGGATAAAGCCGGGCAGGAAGGGAACTTCCTCATAGAGTTCCATCCTGGAGACCACGATCGCCTTGGTGATCTGGTCCAGTGCGACGGATCCGGCCAGGATGGCCAGTGCGATCCAGATCATTTCCGGACCGCCTCGCGGCAACGCGGACAGAGATAATCGTCGTCCCCGTCCGGAACGCAGTCATCCCGGTAGACCCAGCAGCGTGAGCACTTGACGCCGGTGGCTGGCTTGACCAGAACGGCGAATCCGCCCTGCGTATCGGTAAAGGCTTCGGCAGGCGGGGCCTCGTTGGACAGCCCTGCGCGGCTGACGATCAGGATCTCCTCCAGTTCGTTCCGGTGTGCTTCGAACAGCTTCATGGCTGGATTGTCCGCTTTGCCGAAGATGGTGACGTCCGCTTCAAGCGATTTGCCGATGACCTTCTCCGCGCGGGACAGCTCCAGCGCCTTCATGACGTCGTCGCGGCTTTCCAGCAGTCCGTCGTATTTTTCTTCCGTTTCCGGGAAATCCATATCCTCCCGGTAGGCGGGGAGCGGATTGCAGAAAACGGAATCCGGGCAGTCCTCTTCCGTCAGACTGAGACAGCCCCACAGTTCCTCGGCCGTAAAGGACAGGATCGGCGCGAGCAGCTTGGTCAGCGATTTGATGATGATGTACATCACCGTCTGCGCGCTGCGGCGTTCCGGCGAATCCTTCCGGCTGCAGTACAGGCGGTCTTTCGTGATGTCGATGTACAGTTTGGACAGATCGATGGAGCAGAAGTTCAGCACGTCGTGGCAGATGATATGGAACTCGTAGCGGTTGTACGCCGCGACGGCGTTCTTCACCAGCTGATTCAGGCGGGTCAGTGCCCAGCGGTCGATCTCGGGCATCCGGTCGAACGGGACCATATCCTTCTTCGGATCGAAGTCGGCTTCCGGCGAGCCCAGGTTCGCGAGCAGGATCCGGCAGGTGTTGCGGATCTTGCGGTAGCTTTCGGAGAGCTGGCGGAAGATGGCGTCCGAGCAGCGGACGTCCACACGGTAGTCGCTCGAAGCCACCCACAGACGGAGGATATCCGCGCCGTAGACTTTGATGATGGATTCGGGCGCGACGACGTTGCCCAGCGATTTATGCATCGCCTTGCCTTCGCCGTCGACCGTCCATCCGTGCGTCAGCACGGCTTTGTAGGGGGCGTGTCCGACGCCCGAGCCGATGGCGGTCAGCAGAGAGGACTGGAACCAGCCGCGGTATTGGTCTCCGCCTTCCAGATAGAGATCCGACGGGCGGCTCATGCCCTCGCGGCCGTCCAGCACGTCGAAATGCGTGGAGCCCGAGTCGAACCAGCCGTCCAGCGTATCC
>JAGACN010000131.1 GCA_017614095.1 Clostridia bacterium
CCGCAGGCGGAGAAATTTCCGAAACGGATTCGACCGGCGAAGAGAACGAACGGAAAATCAGCGTGACCGGCAATCTGGATGGCGTCAGCCTGTATTTCAACGGTTCGGAAACGTCCGCGAAATCGCTGACCGTCCCGCTGAACACCACGGTTACGTTTACGGTCAAAGTCGAGGAGCACTATACGCTCAACAGTATCAAACTGAACGGCGTCCTGACGCTGAAGCCGGACGACGGCGGCGTCTATTCCTTTGACGTCGACGCGGATGCGGATGCCTATTCCATCCGCGTATCCGCGACGTACAATCCGCCCGACGACCCGTCCGACGGCAATTCGGACGATATCTCCGGCGACGATTCGGGCGATGTTTCCGGCGACAATTCGGATGATACCTCCGGCGACGTCTCCGGTGACGATTCGGATGACACCTCCGGTGACGTCTCCGGTGACGGATCGGACGACATATCCGGCGACAACTCCGGTGATCATTCCGGCGACACGTCCGCGGACAGCAATCTGTGTCCGCTGGAGATCACCATTTCCGGCAAAGGGACCGTGACCGTCGGAGGAAAAACCCTGACGGAAAGCGGAACCGTCCAGCTGCCTTCCGGCGTGGCGACGTCCATTCGTCTGGAGCCTTCGTACGGTTATTCGCTGACGGCCATCTACCTGGACGGCGGCTACCATACGGTCAACCAGAATCTGACGCTCACCATTACGGAGCGGACGACGCTCCGGATCACCTTCTCGGCCGCGAGCGTGACGCCCACCAACTATAAGGTCACGCTGACCGTTACCACGGACGGCGGATACGTGTCCGCATCCGGCCAGACGGCGAACAAGGACGCGTCCCAGCAGATCACCGTTTCCGCCGGCAGTTCCCTTCCAATCAATGTTTTTCCGGCAAACGACTACGAGGTGGACAGCTTCCGCGTCAACGGAACCGCACGCAATCTGACCAACGGTTCGTTCATGCTTTCCGCGATCGGCTCGGATACCGAGATATCGGTCAGCTTTAAGAAAGTGGAAAAAGCCAAGACGTCTCTGGAGGCGTCCGACCTGAACTGGAGCGCCGATTCGGACGGCAACATCGTCGTGGATACCGGCAACTATACGGTCATCGGAAAATCCGTTTTCGACAAGATCAATTCCCTGAACAGCGGCGCGGGCGACAACGTGATCCTGCAGACGCCGTACATCCGCTGGTACATTCCCTGCGGATCCCAGATCACGGGCGTTTCCGCAGACGAATTCCAGTTGCGCATTTCGCTGAACGGAAACGGTTCCTACTATCAGACCATTCAGGCCAGCATCAACGCGCAGGACGCTTCGACGCTGTTCAACTATTACGAGGCCGAAAAACTGCCGACCTTCCCGGAGGGGACCAAAGCGTCGTTCCAGATGGCCGACTACGCGAGCAAGTACGCGGGCAACAACGTGAATCTGATGGTGAAGTCGGAAAACGCGCTTGTCGTATGCGGGACGGGCAGCATTCAAAGCGACGGCTGGACCACGCCGATGGATTACCAGACCTCCCGCTATATGGTCGTCCGCATTGAGACCGCGCAGTATTATACCGTCACCGCCGAAGCGGGAACGGGCGGCAAGATCACACCTTCCGGATCCAACAGCGTCGCGTTCGAATCGGATTTCAGCATTTCCGTCGAAGCGAACGGCGGGTACATCATCTCCGCCGTCTATGTGGATCATATTCCGGTAGCCGGCGCGGCCGGAGGATTGACGTTCAGCCACAAGCTGACGTCCGTCACCGGGAGCCACGAGATCCGGGCAGAGTTCATTCCGTCCGGCTCCAACTACACCGTCGTCAACAACGTCGCCGTCCTGCAGGGCGAAACGAGCGGTGACGATACCAACAAGCCGAACGTCGGCCTGATCGTCGCGCTGGTCATCGTTTTCGTCGCCGTCGCGGGCGCAGCGGTCCTCTTCATCGTGAAGTGGCGTCAGGAGAAATTCTGATCGCAGAGAGGCGGACCCGTTAAGAACGGGAAGGCGGGCCTTCCCTGAACGGCCGACACAAGAAGCGGCATCGCGTTTCCCCGGTAAAGGGAGACGGCGATGCCGCTTTTTCGGACGAGGGAATTATTCAAGCGTGAAGCCGCTCATATCCAGGTAACGTTCCCAGTATGCGGCCTTTCCGCTCAGCGAGTTGAAGCATTTGCGAAGGATATAGCAGTAGGCTTTCGCTTTGTACTGAATGTGCTCGGGTTCCAGGAGATGGTGCATTCCGTCCTCTTCGGTACGGAAGAGGTATTCGATCAGCCGCGCGCGGTCTTCCGTGGAGAAGGTCCTTGCATAGCAGTCGATATACCAGATCTGCGACGGGTCGGACGTTCCGTCGCTCGTATATTTGATCAGTTTTCCGTAATCCTGGTAGGTGTTCGCGTACGGGCGGGGCGACAGGCTCTCGAATTTTCCGATCCAGTCCACTCCGGTTTCGCGGCTTGCCGTTTCGATCCGACGGTCGAACAGATGGGAAAGTTCATGCGGGATGTCATCCGTCCAGTGCTCGGACGAGCAGTCGAACGCGATCACGATGCGGGTGGAAATCTCGCTCGTGACGGCCGCGGCCTGTCCCAGCCCGGAATCGAATACGCCGTACAGCGTTCCGCACAGATACAACTGGATGCCCTCGTATCCATCCGCCCCCTCCCAGGCTTCCCGGAGCATACCTTCCGGATAGAGGGTGAGCACGCGGTACAGTATCTGAATGTTGATGTAGGACAGGTCGGGATTTTTGAGGACCTCGCCGACGTAATCGCCGATCAGGAAGTCGTTTCCTTCGGATCCGTAGAAGACGTCGATGCCGTCCGCCCGGAGTTTTTCAAGGATATCTCCGGTTTCCGACCGCATCTCTTCCGCCGTCCGTTCTTCCGTCAGCAGCGGTTCGGACGGATCCGCACCGGTCAGGTCGTACAGGAAGACCGAGACGGTGCTTCCCCCGATATTGGCGCTGACGAGTGCAAACCCCTCTTCGGAGACCGCAAGCGAGTGGATATACCGCAGATCCGGGAGCGCGCAGGGCTCCAGGCAGATTCCGGCGCGCAGGTCGGCAAACAGGAACGGCCGATCCTCTCTCGAAGTGGTCATGCCGAGGATCCCGCAGGAAAGCGTCCAGTGCGACGCGTCCGGCTCCGGAACGACCGCCGAAACAAAACCGTCGTTGCCCGGAAACGCGCGGAAAAGGAACATCGTTTCGTCAAAACCGTGACGGGAATAAAAGCGGAATCCGTGCGAGTATTGCGCGCGTTCGTTCCATTCGGCTTCCTCGGACGATGCGGATTCCCCGGACAGATAAAGGCGCAACATGGTACCGCTCCACTGCAGTACGCAGACGGATTCGCGGTCGACATATTCGATGGAGGAAATGCCGGTCGCCGACGGAAAGGAGACGGCCGTTCCCGTTTCCAGGTCTTCCATGCGGATCGTCTGCGCCCCGTCGTCGTAACGGAGCAGGAAGTGCCCGTCTTCCGATACGAGCGGATAGCCGGGAGACGCGTCCTGCCCGACGTCATCCGGGTTCCGGAGGATCCGGACGGTGCCGTCCGGACGGAAAGCGCGGACCTCCATCGTGAACGGAGAGGCCGAGTAGAGGAAGCCGTCTTTTCCGGCCGTGTAGAGCAGCTGCGGGTCGAACGGGAAAGACTGAATCTCGGAACCGGTCAGCAGATCCACCAGCCGGTATTGGCCGGAATCGTAATTGAACAGATGCAGATAATGGCCGTTCAGGTAGATCGTCTCGCTGCCGTCAGACAGATGCAGCCCGGTATCGTAGAGCGGAGAATCGTCTCCCAGCGGTATGCAGTAGTCCGGCACGGCCCACGTTTCCGGAAGTCGGGCCTGACCGTTCCGATCCCAGAAATCCGGTTCCGGACCGGGATCGGCGGATTCGTCCGGGTCACCGGACGGCTCGCTTTCCGCTTCGGATACCTCGGATTCGGCGGAAGACGGCGCGGATGCCGGATCTTCCCCGGAAAGGGTCGGTTCGGAAGCGGGAGCGGGTCCGGCGCAGCCGGCGAGCATGCTCAGAATGAGCAGCAGGCACAGGAGCCGTCCGACGGCGCGGCCGCGCGGCGAGAAGCGGGGAGCCGGCATCCTATTTGTTCTCCTTCTTCGGATGCTGCTGCTCCGCGTAGAACTGTTCGAACGCGTACCCGTCGAAGCAGGGGTCGGATTCGGTGAGATCCGCCAGCCGTTCCTCTTTGCCGCCGTTTGCCTTGGATTTCTTGCCCGCCAGCATGATCTTGACGGCCATCGTCATATCCCGGACGGGGACCAGGTCGTTCGGCTTCTTTTCCAGCCAGGCGCAGACGTGCC
>JAGACN010000132.1 GCA_017614095.1 Clostridia bacterium
GGCGACCGTTTCCACGACCGAGACCGAGATCACCGCTCCGAAGGAATGGGTCTCGATCAATGAGGTCCGGACGGATCCCTCCCCTTATATTGAGAAATTTTTAGAAGTCTATCCGGAACTGGCCGGCCTGCTCGGACAGTTCGGAGGGAACGACTCCGGCGTCGACGTCTATATGACCGAGGGTCAGGAGACCGCCGTGTATATCGACCGGATCCAGAACATGGTGACAGTCAGTGCGTACGTGTGTTACAAGGATACCGGAAAAGCGCTGGAACTGACCAGCCCGACGGATCCGGGCTGGAAAGACGTGATCCCCTATAAGCTCGGCTCGAACGGGACCATCACCCTGCTGGGCTATACGATGGATATCTACAAGACCGAAGAGTACATTGTGTATTATGATGACGCGGAAGACGCGCTGTATTTCGAACTGTATCCGTCCGAAGGGTACGCGTATATCGACATTATGTTCCCGCTGACCGACGAAGAACTCTTTTCCGTCGGTCTCGACGGCACACCGCGGTATACGATGACGGTGGACTGGGCGGAGGACGGACGGTCCTTCCGGTTCAAGGACGGCACGACGTTCTATTTCGTCGGAACGAATCCGTTCCAGGACGGCACGGATCTGTAGAGCTGAAAAGCGGGAGGCAGATATGGTATACGAACCGTTTCATCCGCTCGGCGGGCTTTCGCGGCTGGCCGATCTGGAATCCCGTTCCATCAGCGCCGAGAACCCGACGGGCGAAAAAGGGCGCGGAGGAATGGCGGAAGAGGGGACCGGAGCGGGCGCTGCGCGCGATCTCGGAAAAGGCTGGAAGGTGTCCCCCTCGGTCAATCTCAAGGCGGGATCCGTCACGACGCTGGCGGATATCGAAGGGGAGGGCGCCGTCCGGCACATCTGGCTGACGCCGCTCGGAAACTTCCGCTTCTGCATCCTGCGCATCTATTGGGACGGCAGCGACTGCCCGTCCGTCGAATGCCCTGTTTCCGATTTCTTCGCATCGACTCATATCCCGGGCACCGGCATGACCGAGTTCAAACAGGTCTCCTCGCTGGCCGTCTGCGTGAATCCCCGGTTCGGGATGAACTGCTACTGGGAGATGCCGTTCCGCAGGAGATGCCGCGTGACGGTCGAGAATCTTGCCGACAATGACGTCATCCTCTATTACCAGATCGATTACGTGCTTGGAAAGCAGCCGGACAACGCGGCCTATTTCCATGCGCAGTTCCGGCGGGTGAACCCGCTTCCGTACAAAGAAGTATACACGATTGCGGACGGAATCGAAGGCAAGGGTCAGTATGTCGGAACGTACATGCTCTGGGGCTCCAACAGCAGCGGCTGGTGGGGCGAGGGCGAGATCAAGTTCTACATCGACGACGATACGGACTATCCGACCATCTGCGGGACCGGGACCGAAGATTATTTCTGCGGCGCCTACAATTTCGACGACGGCGGCTACCGGGAGTTCTCCACGCCGTACAGCGGTATGGCGGCCCTCCGTCCGGACGGGCTCTACCGTTCGCAGACGCGGTTTTCGCTCTACCGCTGGCATATCACCGATCCGGTCTATTTCGCCAAACGCCTGCGTGTGACCATCCAGGCGCTCGGATGGCGCGAGGGAGGCCGCTTCCTGCCGCTGCAGGACGATATCTCCTCCGTCGCCTTCTGGTATCAGGACAAGCCGGCGGCAAAAATGCCCGGGCTGCCCTGCCGCGACCGGCTGGAGATCATCTGACCGGCACCGGCCGCATCACATACAAAGAACCGCCCTCCCCCTTCATCGGGGCAGGGCGGTTTTTGACGTTGCAGGGTCTTTCGCGGGTCAGTCGGCCGTCTCGACGGACAGTTCGGAAACGGAGATGAAATGCATGGTCCCGCCCGCGGAGCCGATGATGCGGACGCCTTCGCATGCGGCAGGATCGGATAAGACGAACCGGTAGCTGTCGTAGTTCGCACCGAACGCGGTCTGCGTGTTCCCGACCGGGTAGGGCTTGTCCGGAACCGTTTCCACCGTCTGCCAGACGCCGTCTTTCAGGATCTCCACGCGGATGCTTCCGTCTTTGAAGAAGCCGCCGTCGCTGAAGTTCGCGCCTTCGGTGAACGTGACCGCGGTCACGGTGTGCGTACCGCGGAAAATGTATCCGACGAATTCCTCATGGTCGACCGAGCTGTACATGAACGTGTCGTAGGAGACGTTCGCGTAGAATTCGCCCGCATTCGGGATGTGTCCGTCCCTGATGATCTCGAGGTCCTTGGATCCGGTCCCGCGCGGTTCGGCCACGGAGATGATCAGGACGGAGTCCTGTTCCAGCGTCAGTCCGTCCGGTTTCTGCTGCGCGCCGGAAACGGTCACTTGCGCGGTCGCGGTCGATTCGGCATTTCCGGTCTTCACCGTATAGCGGATCTTGTAGACGCCGTCTTCGCGGTATTCGTACGAGCCGACGGGGAAGGGGATCACGGTGCCGTCGCCCATGTCGACGGAGTGGATGACCTCGCCTTCGTAACCCTCGGGAAGCGCGAACGCGGACTCGAGGCTGATCTTTCCGCCTTCCGTTCCGTTCACGGACAGATAGGCGTTCGGCGCGTCGGACGGCCATTGCTCGAACGGGACGGGGGGATCATGGACTTCGGACCCGGACAGCGGGATGGCGAAAACGCCGTTCTGCTCGGTGATCCCGTTCTGTTCGAGGACTTTGTGCGCGAGCGCAAGAGAGGTCTCGACGCATTTGTCGAAGGTATAGTCGGTGTTGCTGAATTTCGTTCCCGTGCGGTCCAGGGCGGACACGTATTCGCTGCCGAGCCCGGACAGTCCGTAGAAGGTGCCCAGCACGCCCGCCGCGCTCGACGGGTTGCAGTCGGAATCCTGTCCGCAGCGCATGGAGATGCGGGTGGTCTCCGCCAGGTCTCCGTTGCCCCACAGAAGGCCGATGTGCACGTACGCGGCGTTCAGTTTGGCGTCGATGTTGGCGTTGGAGCCCAGATAGCGCAGGCAGCGGGCTGTGCCGGCCCAGTCGTCCTGGATCTTCTTCCAGCATTCCTCCCACGTCATGCCGCTGTCGTAGCATTCCGTCACCTCGTCGATGACGGCGCGGAATTTGGTCCCTTCGGGGATGACTTTCCGGCCGGTCTCGGCGATGTCGCGGACGGTCTCCGCCGTGAATGCCGCCGCGTGCATGGCGGCGATGTACACGCCGCCGTATACGCCGTCTCCGTAATTGGTGATGTGGCCGATCTCAAACGCTTTCTGCGCGGCTTCGGAGACCAGTCCCGGGCACAGGTTGCCGAGGAAATCCGATTCGATCTGCCAATCGATGTCGTCGCAATGGTAGTTGTAGACGTAGCTTCCGCTGTCGGGCGCGGAGATGCCGGCCCGCAGATTGATCCGTCCCTGCGCGTTGGCGTGATCCAGCGGGAACTGCGTATCGCGGAACGCGTCCGCGAGCAGTTTCAGTTCGCAGTCGAATCCCTGTTTGGCCATAACGTCCAGGAAGGGGATCTCGAC
>JAGACN010000133.1 GCA_017614095.1 Clostridia bacterium
AATAGAGCAAATCGGAGCCGTTTTCCCGTTCAAACGGAGAAATGTCCCGCGTCCGGATCCGGTAGATCCGGCCGTTCTCCCCCGCGAGCGGGGAGGCGTCCCATCCGTCCAGACGCCGCCGGACGTCCGCGGCCGTCAGCCGGTCCGAAAAGCGGACGATCCATCCGACGCCCCCCGCAGCGGGTGCCGGCCCCGGCTCCTCTTCCGATGCGGAATAGACGTTCAACGCGTCTTCGATCAGTTTGTCGTCGAAGGAATTGCCGGTACCGGAAGCAAAAAGAGCGCACTGCCCGGCCGCCCCCGCGCCGAAAGCGGCAGTCAGGGGAAGCAGCAGCGCGATCGCCAGTATGAATCCGGAAACGGCGTTCTTTCTCATGCTTGTTTTTATACCTCAGTGAATCAGTGGACGGTTTTGTTTTCCGCCCGTCCGTCCAGGAACAGAGAGCGGATCTCCTCCATTTCGCTGCTCGGCGTCCGGTGGCTCCCGTCCAGATACAGCGGGAACGGGGCTTCCGTCACCAGACCTTCCGCCGCGTCTTTTTTCGCCTCCACCAGGACCAGAGACGGCTTTTCGGCAAGGGTCGGCGAAACGAGCCGGAGGCGTTTGGGCTCCAGTGCATTCGCCCGCAGCGCGGTCAGCAGCGATACCAGCCCGCTCGGCAGATAGACACAGAACAGTTTTCCTCCGGATCGGAGCGCCCATCCGGCCGCTTCCGCCATCTGCGCGACGGTCAGCGTCTCCGCATGGCGGGAGATCTGCTTTTCCGGGCAGCGGTTCGGGTACCCGCTTCCGAACGGGAAATACGGCGGATTGCACAGGACGGACGAGAATGCTCCGGCAGGCAGAAGCGCGCGGTGGTCGCGGAGATCGCCGGGCAGGACGCGAACGGAAGAACTAAACCCGTTTGCGCGGACGTTTTCTTCCGCCAGGGCCGCGTAGGGCTCCTGGATCTCCACCGCGGTAAAGGTGTTCCGGCTGCCCGCGGAAAGCAGCAGAAGCGGAAGCACGCCGCTCCCGGTCCCGAAATCCGCGCAAGGGCCCTTTCCCAGACGTCCGCAGGCAAAGCCGGCGAGCAGCAGCGCGTCCGTTCCGAACCGCAGGCCGTCCTTCGGCTCGCGGATGGTCAGGCCGCCGTTGATTGTCGTCTGCACATACTCTCCCATCGTTCTTCCCCGCCGTTCGTTGTAGAGAAAAGCGTTCCAAGGTCACCCCGGGAACGCATTTCCGTTTTGTGTGTTGTGAGTTATGCTTTCGGAGCTCCGACGGGGCAGGTGTCCGCGCACGCGCCGCATTCCAGGCACGCGTTCTCGTCGATCACGTATTTGCCGTCTTCGTCGCAGGAAATAGCCTCAACCGGGCATTCCGACGCGCAGGCGCCGCATCCGAGGCAAGCATCTTTGTCAATCTTGTAAGCCATCTTTTTTACCTCCGTTTTTAGGATGATTTATTGTACCATATTCGGAACCGTTTTTCAAGGGGCAAACGTCATATTCTTGCGCAAAATTCTCAAGCGTCGGCCTCTTTGATCTTATGCAGAGTCGCGTCGTGCGCCGTATAGGTGATCTCGTTGTGGTAATAGTCCCCGTAGGCGAACAGGATCTTGCCGTTTTCCAGCAGATAGGACTCCGAAAGATTGGTGCGGGCGCCGCTCAGGAGCGACATCACGCCTTTCGCGTTGTTGACGTAGGTCATCTTCTGCTCGACCAGCACCGCGCGGAAGACGGATTCGTACATCTGGTTGAGCAGCGGGCGGATGTCGTTGGACTTGCCCGCGGCGACCTGCAGGCCGTGGTATTCCAGGAGGATGTCCAGCACTTCTTCGGTCAGTTCCACCTGTCCCGCGTCGATGTGGCGGCGGTAGTCTTCCGGATAGTCCCCTTCGAACAGCGGCACGTAGTTCTCGTACGCCGGGTTGATGTAGTCGATGACGCGGTCCATCGAGAAGGTGCAGTTGCTGATCTTGCCCAGCATCTGGCGCAGACTGTCCAGATCCATCTCGATATAGAACTCCGCTTCGCCGCCGGTCAGCGCGATGATGTCCCGGCATGCCTGTTCGCCGGGGATCATGGCGAAATAGTCGCTGATCGGGATCAAGGCCCCGACGGAATTGTACAAAGAAACCGTGACCGGGAAATTGCAGGAAACGACCATCTTCTTGCGCTCGTTGATGCGGATGAACCGCGCCTCGGAAACGCAGCCGTCGCTGTCCTTGAAGATCAGCAGTCCGCTGACCGTCTTGTAGTTTTCCTCGGATGTTTCGCCGCTCTCGTTCGGAATGTCGATGATCAGCCCGGATTCGCCGGACTCCGGTTCAGACTCCGGTTCGCTCACGGACGTTTCAGCCTCGGACGAAGCGCCCGACGGGATCTTGGCGACCAGCGACCCGTAATAGGTATACGCCAGCAGTCCGAAAACCGCGAACGCGATGACGAATGTGATTAAAAAATGCAAAAGCGATGACTTCAACGCCAAACTCCTTTCAGCAGTTTGACCGATTATACACCTTTTTTTCCGGTTTGTCAATCGGATGGATTGCTTGACAATATTAAAATATTATGGTAAACTATTTGACGCAAATATGAATTCCAACGGAGGATCGCTATATGAGATTCAAAAAAGGGTTCGCATCCGTCCTGATTCTTCTGCTGACCGCCTGCGTGATCTTTACCGCATGCGATACGGCCCCGCAGAACTCGGAACCGGACCAGACGTCGGCGGAGAGTTCTGAAATTTCCGCGGAGGAATCCGTCCCGGAAAACAATGACGTCGTCCCCGAAGTCCGGAAACTTGAAGGAAGGACCATCAACGTGCTGTGCACGGACTGGGCCTCCAACATCATCGAAGGCTACACCGGCGAGATCATCTACTCCACGGAAGAGAACTCTTCCGCGGTCGACGTGGCCAAAAAGGCCGTCATCGACTGGGTGGAGGCCGAATACGACGTCATCATCGACGGCGAGTTCGACACCAACGTCACCATCCTGAACACCGTCAACCAGATGGTCACGTCCGGCACCTACACCTACGACGTCATCTTCACGCATGCGTCCAACCTGACCAGCCTGACGATGAACGGACTGCTGACCAACTTGAGCGCCGTTCCGACCTTCCATTTCGAAAACTCCTGGTGGGATCAGAACGCCGTGAAGGATCTGACCATCGGCGGCCGCCTGTATTTCGTCTGCGGCGACATCAACACCTACGACAACCTCGGGACCTGGGCCGTTCTGTTCAATAAGAACCTGAAACAGAAGCTGAGCATCGAAGAGGACTTCTACCAGACCGTCAAGGATAAAGAATGGACGTTCGACCATTTCATCGAGCTGTGCAAAGGCATCACCCACGACTCCAACGGCGACGGAACGATCGACGAGTTCGACACCTGGGCGTTCGGCACCGAGACCTACAACATATACGCGCAGAATGTCGCGGGCGGACTGATGATCGCCGAGAAGGACGAGGCGGATCTCCCCTACCTGACCGTCGAGAAACAGTCCGAACTGACCTACAACATGCTTCAGAAGACCGTCGACTTCTACAACAGCTCCGACGTGCTCGTCGCCAACGGCGGCAAATTCACGAAGTATTCGAACCCCTGGGAGGAGACCGTTTTCAAGGCCTTCCGCGAAGGACGGGAACTGTTCTACGAATGCGGCATGATCCACGTGGCGTCCTTCCGCTCCATGGAAGACGACTTCGGCATCCTGCCCATCCCGATGACCCGTGAAGGACAGGAGGAATACCACACGACCGTCTCCACTTCGAACGCCTCCTTCATGGCCATTCCGTACGGGACGCCGGACGTCGAGGACCTCGCGCTGGTCCTGGAAGCGATCTCGATGAAGTCCAAAGAGCTGGTCACCCCCGAATTCTACGAGATCCAGCTCAAATACAGGGACTTCCGCGACGATGAATCCGGCGAGAT
>JAGACN010000134.1 GCA_017614095.1 Clostridia bacterium
CGTAGGCGTAGCGGCCGCGCGTCAGGCTGGGACAGGATGCCGGTTCGACGGCGAGCAGACGGACGTTCGAACGTCCGGCGATCTTCTCGCGCGCGAACGGAGCGATCAGGCCGCCCAGGTTGGAGCCGCCGCCGGCGCATCCGATGATCAGATCCGGCTGGATGCCGTATTTCTGGAGCGCTTTTTCCGTTTCCAGACCGATGATGCTCTGATGGAGCAGCACCATGTTCAGCACGCTTCCGAGCACGTAGCGGTAGCCCGGCATGGACGTGGCCGCTTCGACCGCTTCGGAAATGGCGCAGCCCAGGCTGCCGGTCGTTCCCGGGAATTCCTGCAGGATGCGTTTTCCGACCTCGGTCGTCGGGGAAGGGGAGGGCGTGACCTGCGCGCCGTAGGTCCGCATGACTTCGCGGCGGAAGGGCTTCTGCTCATAGGAGACCTTGACCATGAACACGCGGCAGTCCAGCTGGAAATACGAACAGGCCATCGACAGCGCGGTGCCCCATTGTCCGGCGCCCGTTTCGGTCGTGACGCCCTTCAGTCCCTGCTTTTTGGCATAGTACGCCTGGGCGATTGCCGAGTTCAGCTTGTGCGATCCGCTCGTGTTGTTGCCTTCGAACTTGTAGTAGATCTCCGCGGGGGTGTCCAGTGCTTTTTCCAGACAGTAGGCGCGGACCAGCGGTGACGGGCGGTACATTTTGTAAAAGTTGTAGATCTCTTCCGGAATGGGGAACAGAGGGGTCTCGTTGTCCAGTTCCTGAACGATGAGATCGTCGCAGAAAACGGGACTCAGGTCGGCGGCCGACATCGGCTGCCCGGTTCCCGGATTCAGCAGCGGGGCCGGTTTGTTCTTCATATCCGCACGCAGATTGTACCACGCTTTCGGCAGTTTGTCTTCTGTCAGATATATTTTGTACGGAATGTCGTTCATGGTTGTCCTCCTTTTTTTGATAGATGGTTTTATGACTTGTTTTTTTGTTCGGTGAATACCTGCTTCAGCAGGGAAAGCGCCTTGCGGTAGCCTTCGAACCCGTATCCGGCGAAGCAGTCCAGACAGGCCTCCCGGACGTAGGATACGGTCCGGAAATCCTCGCGGGACGAGACGTCGGTCAGATGCACCTCCACGCAGGGCAGCGAAACGGCCTTCAGCGCGTCCAGCAGCGCGACGCTGGTATGGGTATAGGCGGCGGGATTGATGACGATGCCGTCAAAAACGCCGCGCGCGTTGTGGATCTGCTCCACGAGATAGGCTTCGCTGTTGGACTGCACGCAGGTGACGGACAGGTCTTCCTCCAGTCCGCACTGCTCGAGATAGTCTTCGAGCGCCGCGTAGTCCAGCCGTCCGTACAGGTCCGGCTCGCGGATGCCGAGCAGGTTGAGGTTGGGTCCGTTGAGCACCAGCACGGCCGGGCAGCCGTCTGCGGAGACCCCCGTCCGGACGGGATTCCGGCGCTGCCGCGTCTTGCTGCAGGCGAACAGGGCGCGGTAGAGCTGCCGGATGTCTTCGCGCATGTCTTCCGGGACGAGCGCGTCCACCTTCTGCAGGATCTCCTCCTCGCGGGCCGCGTTCCGGACGGGCATGCCGTCTTCCGCTTTCCGCTTCCCGATCTCGTCCGTGCAGTCCATCCGCTCTTTGAGCAGGCGGATCAGCTGATCGTCGATGCCGTCGATCCGCTCGCGCAGATCCGACAGGGCTTTTTCGGGTCTATCTGCCATGGCCGGTCTCCTTTCCGGCGTAGCTCAGCCAGGCGTCGAGGACCGCGATCGCCGCGGCGGCTTCCACGCAGGGGACCGCGCGCGGAACGATGCACGGATCGTGCCGTCCCTTGACGACGGTCTCCGTTTCGGTCCCGTTGTCCAGATGAACGGTCTTTTGCGGTTTTCCGATGGAGGGGGTGGGCTTGACGGCCGTCCGGAAGCACAGCGGCATCCCGTCGGTCAGGCCGCCCAGGATCCCGCCGCACCGGTTGGTCTCGGTCCGGATCTTTCCGTCTTCCAGCCGGTAGGCGTCGTTGCTTTCGCTGCCCTTGCGTCCGGCAAGCTCGAATCCGTCTCCGAACTCGATGCCTTTGACGGCCGGAATGGCGAACACGGCTTTGGCGATGCGGTTTTCCATGCCGTCGAACACCGGGTCTCCGATGCCGGCCGGAAGTCCGTCGACGACGCATTCGATGACGCCGCCGACCGAGTCGCCCTCTTCCTTGACCGCGCGGATCAGCGCGATCATCTCATCTCCTTTTTCCGGGCTGACAGTCGGGAAGCCGCCGTCCGGCAGGGGCGAGGCGAACGGGCTGTCGTCGCGGACCGCCCCGATGGACAGGATGCGCGCGCGGACGGTTATGCCGTTCGCTTCCAAGAACTGTTTGCAGATCGCTCCGGCGATGCAGAGCGGCGCGGTCAGGCGTCCGGAAAAATGGCCGCCTCCGGCGAAATCGCCGTCCGGGCCGTTCCGGACATAGGCCGGATAGTCCGCGTGTCCGGGTCTGGGCATGGCCGGCAGGTCCCGGTAGGCTTCCGGATGCACGTCCGTGTTCCGGATGATCGCGGTCAGCGGGGCGCCGCACGTTTTTCCGTTCCGGATGCCGGAAAGGAATTCCGGTTCGTCCGGTTCTTTGCGCGCGGTCGTATAGTCGTGCAGTCCGGGCGCGCGGCGGCGCAAGAAAGCGCGGACCTTTTCCGGGTCGATCTCCTGTCCGGCCGGCAGGCCGTCCAGCGTCATGCCGACGGCCGGCGCGTGCGACTGTCCGAACAGGGACAGCCGGATGGTTTCTCCGTAGATGCTGCTCATGGCATTCAGACCTCCAGTCGGTCGAATTGCGTCCAGAAGGACGGGAAGGATTTGGATACGCAGCCGGCGTTCTTTATTGTTACCGGCTGCCGGCAGAAGGACGCGGCGACGGCCGCGGCCATCGCGATCCGGTGGTCGCCGAAG
>JAGACN010000135.1 GCA_017614095.1 Clostridia bacterium
ACCCCGATTCTGTTCCCGCCGATCATGTTTATCGCCCGGGAGCAAATTGTATTATACTGCTTTTTTTCGGTTTGTCAAGAAGTTTTGGGAATTTTCCGTTTTTTCCGATTCCGGAGTCGGGAAACCGGCCGCTACAGCTCTTCTGTCACCGGACTTTCCGGGTCGGAATCCGCCCGGTTCTGACGGGCGTCCAGATAGGCCTGCAGCAGAATCTGGGCAGACATCGCGTCCACGACGCCACGCCGCTTGGAACTTTTCATGTTGCCTGCGTTCATATAGGTATAGGCCTCCACGGTGGTCAGCCGCTCGTCTTGGAATACGATTTCCGCTTCGGTCAGGGCAGAGACCTTTTCTGCGAAGACGCGCGTCTTTTCGGCCCGGAAGGATTCGCTTCCGTTCATATTATAAGGCAGCCCGCATACCATTTTTCCCGCCCCGTATTTGCGGAAGGCTTCCGCGGTCTTCTTTGCCGCGTCGTTGACGCCGGAGACGTACAGCGTTTCGCGTGCGGAGGCCAGGATCTCGTTTTCGTCGCTGGAAGCGATCCCGACCCGGGCGTCCCCGAAGTCGATGCCGAGAATAACCATCGCTATTTGTTTCCTTTCAAAAGCGGAAGCACATTCGTGCGCAGAAAATCCGCAAGCAATGCGGAAACGCGTTCGGACGTGTTCGTGTTCGGATGCCCGCCGCCCCCGACTTCATCTGGGAAGGCGTTCATGGAAGCGACAGGAAAGTGGAAGACGTTCTTGTGGTTGGCCGAAAACCGTTCGACGGCAGCCCGGACGGCGTCCTGCTTGAATTCGTCCATGACTCCGTAGCAGTAGACGATCGGCGCGTCGGGGTAAACCGCGCGTATCTCGCTCAAGAACAGCACGGCGGTGTCGGTGAACTCTGCGTCCTGCACGCCGCCCCACGAGTCGTTGGTGCCGGCGTTGACGATCACGATATCCGGCGTGTCTTCCGCAGGGAAGACATAGGGATTGCCCTGCCGGTCCGCCCAGTGGAACGCCTGGCGCAACGTCATGTCCGCCCGGTCGCCGAGGCAGTTCGCGACAATGCCCTTGCCGGAAGCGCCGGCAAGCGAGATGTCTGCACCCAGCCGTTCTGCCGTCCGGTACGCATAGGAGCGCGTGGCATCCTCTTCAAACGTATGGAAGCCGGGTTCCTCTTTCGGACCGAGCACGCCGTAGCCGCAGGTGATGGAGTCCCCGATGAACGCAAGCTTCAAGGAGGCTTTTGCGGGCCGCGCTTCCAGCGACGGCGCCGTTCCGGATAAACTGACGGAGGAAATGCGCAAAGGCTCCATGCCTTCCGTCACGCGCAAGACCGTCACCTCGTGCAGGCTGTCTTCGTCGCCGTTGATCCCGGTTTCGAGCAGGATCTTCTCGCTGCCGTCCTTCACGCCGACCCGGCGGGCATTGCCGTCCATCCAGACGCGCAGATAGGCGGGTTCGTCCTGTTTGGTCGGGGCCTGGTTCAGGATGACGCCGGACCCGACAAAGCGGAAAGAAAAGCCGCTCAAGCTCCACGGAAGGGAAAGGACGCCGTCTTCGGACAGAACGGTCCGGCCCCGGTACAGGAAGCGGGGATCGGACAGGGATATCGTTTCGTAGCGCATACGTTCGTCAAACTGCGGCTGACCGCAGTTTTATCTCCTTGCAAAGTTGTTTTCTCGCCTATACATATACCACAAAAACGGATAAAAAGCAAGAGGGTACGGAGGGAATGCAAAGAAGAAAGAAGAAGGTTTTCCGCATTGACTTTTTTTGTTTCCGGACGTATAATGCAGACAGAAAAGACGAACGGAGAAACGAATGAGAAACACCGTCCTGATCCATCCCGACGAACTGTCGGAAAGATGGATCGCCCGCGCTTGCAAACACGGCTATACCGGCATCGCCCTGCACCCGGTGGGCGGAAACGACGCGCCCAACACGCTGGCGGATCTTTTGGAGCGGCTTCAGAGCCCGGCCTACCGCAAACTGATCGATCGTGTCGCCGACGCCGGACTGACGGTCGAATACGAACTGCACGCGGCGGGCTACCTGTTCCCGCGGTGCGGGTTCGAAACGCACCCGGAACGCTTCCGCAAGAATCAAGACGGCGTCCGGTCGGCGGACTACAACCTCTGCTTTTCGAACGAAGACGCGTTGGAGGAGGCCGCGGAGAACGCACGCAAACTGGCAGGCAAACTCTACCGGACGGAACCGAACCTGTATTTCTGGGCGGACGACGCCCGGAACAGTTTCTGTTTCTGCGAAGACTGCGCGCGTATGACCCCTTCGGATCAGAACCTGTTTTTCATGAACCGGCTGCTCGCGGCGATCCGGAAAGATCATCCGCAGATGCGTATGGCCTGCCTCGCCTACGCGGACACGATGGCTCTGCCGGTCTCCGTCCGCCCGTCGGAAGGCATCTTTCTGGAATACGCGCCTTTCGACCGCGACATGCATGCGCCCATTTCTGGACAGGAGAGTGCGAAAGCCGGGAACGTCAAAGAACTGCTGGCCTTCTTCGGCAGGCGGAACGCCAAGGTGCTGGACTACTGGATGGACAATTCGTATTATTCCAAGTGGACCAAGCCGCCGAAGAAATACGTGCCGGACACGGACGTCGTCCGCGCGGATCTGGCCTACTACCGGTCGCTCGGCTTTGAGACCGTTTCCTCTTTCGCATGCTATCTCGGAGACGACTACGTTTCCCTGTACGGCGAACCGGAACTGCCCCGGCTGGACGGGTAAACGGCAAACGGTAAACTGCAAAAATAGAATATTTGTAAACTTTCCGTCCGGACGGTTGTATTTCGGGCGGAAGTGTGCTATCATAAAGAAAACTCTGGAGAGATCCGGAAAGGGAGGGACCGTCCGTGAGCGGAGCGAGAAAAATCCTGATCGCGCTGATCATCCTGATCGCCGTCGGCGCCGTTGTGGGCGCGATGGTTTTTCTGCGTCAGTCCTACAGCGAGAACCCGTTCACGGGAGCGACGGCGGAAACCCGCATGGTCAACCGGGCGACGGACGCGAGCGAGTTGGAGCTGGCAAGTCAGGTAGTCATAGGGGACGCCAGCGTCTTCTCGCAGGAGAACTCCCTGTTCCTGCCGGAATCGTCCGAACCGGTCGAGGAGAGCTCCGAACCGCCGATCGAGGTGCCGGACATCCAGCAATTGATCAACTCCATCAAGGAAGGCACCTACCGGCCGACCATCAAGCTGGTCGGAACGGACAAGACGGAGGACACGTACAAGAACCCGATTGTCGAGCCCGTGGAGAACGACGAACCGGATCCGGACACGTCGGACGACACCAGCCGCGTCAAGATCGACCAGTACAAGCTGCACATCCACGTGACGGACACGGACGGACACGCGATCGCCAACGCCAAGGTCATGCTGGAAAAGGATACCTTCTATACGGGATCGGACGGATCCGTCGAGGCGACCACCAAACTGTCTGCGCCCATGCTGGTCGTATCCAGCCCCAACCGCGCCGCCTACTACGAGGAACTGGACCTGGTCAGCGAAGAAATGACCTGCGACATCATCCTGGCGAACGCGGCGAACATGCAGACCATGATCAACTCGCAGGATCTGCATCCCTACGTCACGAACGACGAAGAGATCAACCGCTATATCGAAGCGCTGCTGTCGGACCTGACCGACTCGTCGATGGACACCTACACGAAGGTGCTGAAGTGCTACGAATACATGATCCGCAGCACCTACTACAAATCCCCGTCCCACTGGAAGCGGCCCTACCGCGACTACTACTGGTCCTGCGGATACCAGTGCCTGTGCGAGGGCTACGGCACCTGCAACTGCTATTCCGCGGCCTTCACCTTGATGATGCGGCGGATCGGTCTGGAATGCTTCGTCGTCGAAGGCTACACGACTTCCAGCAAGGGCGGCTACACCAGCCACGAGTGGACGGTCATCCTGATGGGCGGCCAGTATTAT
>JAGACN010000136.1 GCA_017614095.1 Clostridia bacterium
AAACGATGGAAACGGAAATGACGTTCGATCCGAACCGCGTCTTCGATTCGGAGTTCAACGGAAAAACACTGAAGACCATCGAAGCGCCCGTCGATGCGGGCGAGGTGGTCGGACACGTCCGCTTTCTCCTCAAGGGAGAGGTCCTGGCCGAAACGGACCTGATCGCCCGGGACAGCGTCACCTCCAATTCGCTCCTGTCCGGACTGCATTCCATCCGGGATTTCCTGTTCGGGAGCGAGCAGATGAAGAAGATCATGCGCGTCGTTCTGATCCTGGTCATCGTATGGGCGGTTCTCGCGCTGGCCGTTTTCATCATCCGGCTGGTATTAAAGCGCCGCCGGAAGCGCATGAACAGGACAAAATAGAGATTTTTCCGCATCGAGGAAAAATAATTGTTGCAAATGGCATTCTTTTGTGATAATATGATGTGGCAATTTCGAAAACAACGATAGAAAATACGTAAAATGAAAGGGAATTATCATGGAAGTGCTTCAGTATATCGTCGGAAGTCTGATTCTTGTTCTTGCAATCGGACTGATTGTTATGATCATCCTTCAGCAGGGCAAAAGAAAAGGCCTGGAGAACGTTATTGGCGGAAACTCCGGCGGAAACTCCTATTTGAATAAAACGGAAGCGGCCAAGAAAGGCAAACGTTTTGAAAAGCTGACCGTTTGGGTGGCGATTCTGTTTGCGGTCATGGTCATCGGTCTGTATACCATTACGGCGATCAACAAGAATCTGGAAGCTGCCAAAACGAATTCGACCGAAGAATCGGCCGAATCCGTCGAAGAGTCTGCGGAATAATCCGGTTTTCGTCGATCAATGTCCGCCCCGGCGCTTTTAAGAGCGCTTCGCGGCGGTAATCCATTCGTATCCGAAATGAAAAGAGGCCGTCGAAACGGTCTCTTTTTTCGGGTATCGGTCCATTACATTCCGTCCGGAAGCTTGACCAGACGGATATCCGCTCCGACGGCGTCCAGCTTTTCGACGATGTGCTCGTAACCGCGCAGGATATGGTGGATGTCGTCGATGACGGTGGTCCCTTTGGTGGACAGGGCGGCAATGACCATTGCGGCGCCGGCGCGCAGATCGACGGCGCGGACGTTTGCCGCGCGGAGTTCGGGCACCCCGGTGATGACGGCGTCGCTACCGGAAAGCGTGATCTCGGCACCCATACGGGAAAGTTCGGGTACGTATTGGAACCGGTTGGACCAGACGGATTCCGTCAGCCGGCTTTCGCCCTTCGCCAGGCACAGGAGCACGGCGAACTGGGGATTCATATCCGTCGGGAATCCGGGATAGAAGGTGGTCTTTACGCGGATCGGGCGCAGATAGTCGTCCGATTCCGGTTCCAGGATGCGGATATAGTCGTCTCCCTCCTCGACCGAGACGCCCATTTCCTGCAGTTTCGCGGTAATGGATTCCAGATGTCGGGGAATGACGTTGGAGACGGTCACGGAACTTCTGGTCGCGGCCGCGGCGACCATATAGGTGCCGGCCTCGATCATATCCGGAATGATGGCATAGGAGCATCCGTGCAGCTTTTCGACGCCGATGACCTTGATGGTCGGCGTTCCGGCGCCGTAGATCTCGGCGCCGCAGCTGTTCAAGAAGTTGGCCACGTCTACGATGTGCGGTTCCCGCGCGGCGTTGTCGATGACGGTGGTCCCTTCCGCCATGCAGGAAGCGAGCATGATGTTGATGGTGGCGCCGACGGAAGGAACGTCCAGATAGATGGAGCTGCCCGTCAGGCGGCCGCTCGCGGAGCAATAGATGCGCCGGGTCGTGGCGTCTTCGTCCACGTGCGCGCCGAGCGCGCGGAATCCCTTGACGTGCTGGTCGATCGGTCTGGCGCCGAAATCGCATCCGCCCGGGAACCCCGTTTCGGCTTTCTGGAACCGGCCGAGACCCGCGCCGAGCAGATAGTAGGAGGAGCGCAGTTTGGCCGAGAATTCGGACTCGATATTGGCTTCCTTGATGTACCGGGTGTCGATCTCGTACGTGTGAGGTCCTTTGTAAGCCACGACGGCCCCGATCTTGGTCAGAATGTTGGCGGCGTTTGTAATGTCCGCGGCGTCCGGCACATTTTCAATGGTGCAGACGTCTCCGGTCAGAAGAGTCGCAAAGAAAATGGGATCGGCCGCGTTTTTCATACCGCCGACCTCAATGGTGCCGGACAGCTTTTTGCCGCCCGAAATATACAGCTTTTCCATAATTCCTCCGAAAAGCAACGGTAAGTCGAGAACCCGTCCCTAAGGAACGGTCACTAGTATCATACCATTTTTTACGAAATTGTCAACCCCAACCGGTTTCTTTCCTTTCCGGAACCGGCGATCCTGCTCGCAAACGGTATGTAAACGGTCTTGCGAAGGCCAAGCTTCTGTGGTACAATGAAAACAGCAAAAGGACGAAACCGGCCTTCCGGTGCATACACGGGGGAGGCGCAGTCCTTCGGATGAGACCGGCCCGGCGCGGAAAAGCCTTCCGCGGCCGCTCGGGCCGAAAAGCGAAAAGAAAGAAAGAGATATTAATGAAAGAAAACAGCAAAAAGAAAAAAGCGGTCATCCAGCCGGCGGGAAATGCCGACCGGGATGAAACGCCTTCAATGGAAAAAGAAACAAAGAAAGAACCGCGTTCCGCCGCGGTGAAGATCATTCCGCTCGGCGGACTGGACCGGATCGGCATGAACTGTACGGTCTTCGAATACGGAAACGACATGATCGTCGTCGACGCCGGGATCGCGTTCCCGCAGGACGATATGCCGGGCGTGGAAGTCATCATTCCCGACTTCACGTATCTGGAAGATAACGCGGACAAAGTCCGCGGCCTGATCCTGACGCACGGGCACGAGGATCACATCGGCGCCGTTCCCTATCTGCTGAAGCGCGTTCCCTGCGATGTGTACGGCACCCGCCTGACGCTCGGCATCGTAGAGGGAAAACTGGAGGAGCACGACCTGGATCCCAATATGCTTTTCGAAGTACGGGCCGGCGAAGTGCTGACGCTCGGCGCGTTCGAGGTGGAATTCATCCACGTCAACCATTCCATGCCGGACTCCGTCGCCCTCTGCATCCAGACGCCCTGCGGACGGATCATCATGACGGGGGACTTCAAGATCGACTACACGCCCATCGGGACGACCCCGATCGACCTGGCGCGGTTTGCCGAACTGGGCCGGAAAGGCGTCAAACTGCTGATGGCCGACAGCACGAATGTGGAACGGCCCGGATTCACGCCCAGCGAAAGCACGCTGACGACGTCCTTCGACCGGATCTTCAACGAGACGTCCAAACGGATTGTGATCTCCACCTTCGCGTCCAACGTCCACCGCGTTCAGCAGATACTGGACGCATCCGAAAAATGGGGACGCAAAGTCGCCGTGACGGGCAGGAGCATGGAAAACGTGATGTCCGCCGCGGAGGAGCTCGGCTATCTGCACATCCCGGACGGTCTGCTGGTCGATATCGCGGACGCAAAATATTATCTGCCGGAGGAATTGACCATCCTGACGACCGGCACCCAGGGAGAGCCGTTGAGCGCTCTGTACCGGATGGCGTTCGGCTCCCATTCGTTCGTCTCGCTCGGAGAGAACGATCTGGTCATTCTGTCCTCGTCCTGCATCCCGGGAAACGAACGGTTCGTCAACCGGATCATCAACGAACTCTACCGCCGTAACGTGACGGTGATCACCGACCGGACGGACGACGTTCACGTCTCCGGACATGCGTGCCGGGAGGAACTGAAACTGATCCACAGCCTGGTGCAGGCGGAAAATTTCATTCCCGTGCACGGAGAATACCGCCATCTGGCGCAGCACGCGCGGCTGGCGTCGGCGCTCGGAATGCCGTCCTCGCACATCCTTATTCCGGAAGCGGGCCATACGGTGCTGCTGGATAAGAAAGGCATCCGGTTCGGCGACCTGGTGGAAGCCGGCCATATCATGATCGACGCGGGAAAAGGCAACGGAGTCGAATCCGCCGTGCTGACCGAACGCCGCAAAATGGCGGAGACGGGGATCGTCGTCGTGACCTGCTGCATCGATCTGGAACGGGAAATGGTCTTCGAGCCGGATCTGGTCACCAAAGGATTCATTCTGGAGAAAGAAAACGAGGACCTGCTCGCGTTTCTGAAGGAACGCGCCGTGCATTGCGTCCTGAAGTGGCTGGGGAAGGGCATCGATGACGAGCCGACCATGAACGCCCGGCTGAAAGAGGATATCGGGAACGCCATTTTCGAACGGACGAAGCGCAAACCGGTCATCGTCGCCCACGCCGTCTACATTCCCTGACAAGGACCTGCGGCCGTCCGCCGTCCGGAGGAGAAAGGATAACAGTTATGTCCAACCGTCCTGACAACGAAATGTCCTATCCTGTGCTGATGGGACTTTTTCCGGCGGACGTACGGGAGTATTTTCTGGAAAACGGGCTTCAGGCGGAAGACCTGCTGCTCGGTTTTTCGTCGGATATTTCCGCGGACGGCGTGTTTTGCGACTGCTATATCCTGCTGACCCGGCAGGCGGTCTGGGTGGCGGAGGGGACCCGCGAGATCCGGTTCCGGCACGTGCCGTTTCAGACCGGAAAGGTAAAAGCCGCCAAATACAACGCGGACCGGCTGGACGTCATTCCGCTGGAGAAGATCCGGAAACCGGAAGTGGAGATGCTGATCTCCACCGGGCGCGTCATCTACCGCGAAGACGCCGAGGACGGACAGCCGCGGCAGATGTTCGGCTTTTCCGCCACCTACAGCCATGACGCGACGGTGCTCTGCCGGGCGATCGCCGACCTTCAGGAGACCGGGGAGATCGACCCGAACACGCTGAAAGAGGAGGACGCCTCCTGGAAGATCTGTCCGAAGTGCGGCCGAAGGTTCCCGGAAAAAGGCCGGAAATACTGCCCCCACTGCCTGGAAAAGCGCAGCCTCGCCGCCCGTATGTTCAAACTGTTCGTCAAGTACAAGTGGGCGGTCCTGCTGGTCCTGACGACGCTTGTCCTTCAGGTCGGCTTTGCGCTGCTGATGCCGTATATCAGCAACTCCGTCCTGTATAACGACGTGCTGTCGGCCGACGGAAAATGGGCAGGCCGGGTCGGGCTGCTGGTGCTCGTTCTCATCATTGCGAAAGTGCTGTCTCTGCTGATCAATCTGGTCTCCGGGGCGGTCAACGCGAAGGTGGCCGCGGAAGTCACGTACGACCTGAAGAAAAGCATCTATCAGGCGGTCAGCCGCCTGTCGCTGTCCTTCTTCACCAACCGGCAGACCGGTTCTCTGATGACGCAGATCAACAGCGACTCGGTCACCATATACGGCTTTTTCTGCGACGGTTTTCTCGCGCTCGTCACACAGGGGATCCAGCTGGTGGTCCTGCTCGTCGTGATGTTTACCATCAACAAAGAACTCACGCTGCTGACCTTTGCCACGGTCCCGCTGTTCTTCCTTGCGTTCCAGGGCATTTCCCGCCTGTTCGAGAAACTGCACGCGCGCAACTGGTCCCGCCGCTCCTCCTACAATTCGCTCCTGTCCGATATCATCAACGGCGTCCGCGTCGTCAAGGCGTTTTCCCGCGAAGACGCCGAGCAGGACCGGTTCCGTTCGCGGAGCACGGCGTCCGCGGAAGCGGGGAAGCAGCTGGATTACACGGCTTCCCGCATCTTCCCGCTGGTGCACTATCTGCTCCGGTTCGGCATGTACATCGTCTGGTTGGTCGGCGGCTGGCGCGTGATGACGAATAACGGTCTCGATTACGCCATGCTGATGACTTTCACGGCCTATTTCGGGATGGTCTCCTCGCCGATCGAAATGCTCTCGGACATCACGGACTGGTGGAGCGAATGTCTGAACGCGCTGAAGCGGCTGTTCGATATCCAGGACGCCAAAGTGGAAGTCCGCGAAGCGGAAAACCCGGTGGAGAAGGAGATCCGCGGGGATCTGGAGTTCCGTGACGTCAGCTTTTCCTATACCGAAAACCGGAAAGTACTGAAAAACGTGTCTTTCTCCGTCAAAGCGGGACAGACGCTGGGCATCGTCGGCCAGACGGGTGCCGGAAAATCCACCATCGCCAACCTGATCATGCGTCTGTACGACTGCGATTCCGGCGAGATCCTGCTGGACGGGACGGATATCCGGCAATATGCGTTTTCGAGTCTTCGCGGAAGCGTGGCCATCGTTTCGCAGGAGACCTATCTGTTTAACGGGACCCTGCTGGACAATATCCGGTACGCAAGGCCGGAGGCCTCCTACGAGGAGGTCCTGCGCTGCGCGAAGGCGGCTCATGCGCACGATTTCATCATGAAGGAGCCGGACGGATACCAGACCCGGATCGGACAGAGCGGAAAGCAGCTGTCCGGCGGCGAGCGCCAGCGCATTTCGATCGCGCGTGCGCTCTTGAAGAACCCCCGCATCCTGATCCTGGACGAGGCGACGTCCGCCATGGACACCCAGACAGAGCGGAACATCCAGAAAGCGCTTACGGAACTGTCCAAAGGCCGGACCACCATTCTCATCGCGCACCGGCTGTCCACGCTGCGCGACGCCGATTATCTGATCTCCATCGCGGACGGCAAAGTGGCCGAAAGCGGGACAGCGGCGGAGCTGATGCAGGCAAAAGGCGTCTATTACCACCTGTATACCCTGCAGGCGGAAGCATTGAAAAACATCGGCATCGCGGAAGAATAGACGGATCCCGCGGCCGTCCAATACGAAACGGAAACGCCCTCAGGGGCGTTTTTGCCGGATATGCTAACGAACGGATCCCGCGCCGGCGGCCTGCGCCGCCTTTGGCCGGATTCGTTCTTTTTTCTCTTGAAAAGTCCCGATGATTGTGATATAGTATATCTTGAGTAATTGTGTGGGCAAAAACGGTCCTCAAACCGGACGGTTTGCCCGGAAGGAGTCAATGATTTATGAGACAGGCAATATTCGGAGCAGAAAAAAGACCCATTCTGACCATCGTGATGGACGGAGTCGGATATACCGAGCGCAAGGAAGGGAACGCGGTCGCCGCCGCGGACACGCCTACGCTGGATATGCTGACCAAGAACTATCCGCGGTTTCTGCTGAAAGCGCACGGAACGGCGGTCGGCCTTCCCTCCGACGACGACATGGGCAATTCCGAAGTCGGGCACAACGCGCTTGGCGCGGGACAAGTCTTCGCGCAGGGCGCGAAACTGGTCTCCAATGCCATTGAGAGCGGAAAGATCTTTGCGTCCGCCACATGGAAAGACCAGGTCGCGTTTGTCCGCGAGCACGAAGGAACGCTCCATTTTCTCGGCCTGTTTTCGGACGGCAACGTGCATTCCCACATCGATCATTTGAAGGCGCTGGTCGCGCAGGCAAAAAAAGAGGGTCTGCGGAAAGTCCGGATCCATATCCTGCTGGACGGCCGGGACGTGGGAGAAACGTCCGCGCTGGAATACATCTGCCCCTTCGAAGAGTATCTGGACGGCTTGCGCGACGGGGATTTCGACGTCTGCATCGCTTCCGGCGGCGGCCGCATGAAGATCACCATGGACCGGTATGAAGCCAACTGGGGCATGGTGGAAGCAGGCTGGCACGTACACGTGCTCGGCGAAGGAAGGCGTTTTGCCTCCGCGGAGGAAGCGGTCCGCACGCTGCGGGCGGAGACGGGAGCCATCGACCAGGATCTGCCGCCGTTCGTGATCGAAAAGGACGGGAAACCCGCCGGCACCGTGGAAGACGGCGACGCGGTCATTTTCTACAATTTCCGCGGCGACCGCGCCATCGAGATCTCCAAGGCGTTTGAAGGAGACGCTTCCTTCGACAAGTTCGACCGCGTACGCGTTCCGCGCGTCCTGTATGCGGGAATGCTCGAATACGACGGAGACGCGCACATTCCCTCCCGTTATCTGGTTTCTCCGCCGGAGATCTCCGGAACGATGGGCGAATTCCTGGTCCGGCACGGCATTCCGCAGCTCGCGCTGTCCGAAACGCAGAAATACGGCCACGTGACCTACTTCTGGAACGGCAACCGTTCCGGCAAGTTTTCCGAAGAGCTGGAGGAATACATCGAGATCCCGTCGGATATCGTCCCGTTCGAGCAGCGTCCGTGGATGAAATGCGCCGAGATCACGGACAAACTGATCGAGAAACTGCGCGAGAACCGATTCGGCTTCCTGCGCGTCAATTTCCCGAACGGGGACATGGTCGGCCACACAGGTTCCTTCATAGCCACGAAGATCTCCATGGAAGCGCTGGACCTCTGCCTTGCGCGCATCCTGAAGGTCGTCGACGAGATGAAAGGCATCGCCATCATTACCGCGGACCACGGAAACGCGGACGAGATGTACGAGATCGACAAGAAGACGGGCATGCCGAAACT